>DATGYF010000708.1:0-8979 GCA_035298145.1 Terriglobales bacterium
CGCTCCCACAGGCTTCTGGGGACAACGCCGAACATGCCGCCGCCATCGAGGTGGTAGGTCCCGTCAGAGACGGCGGTAAGCTCGAAATCGCCCAAAGTCATACGCTGCATGGAATGGCCCTCGCTAAAAGCCTATCACTGCTCGCGTAGGGGCAGGTGTCCCACCTGCCCAGCCGAGCGAAGCTCGGCTTTTCCTTAAAGGATGGATGGCTCCCCGAGAAAGCAGGCTCTCCATTGCGCTTGCTGCGCTTCGCTCCGGTGAGGATGACAGTGCGGATTTAGGGGGTTACGCCGGCGGTCTGCACAGGCTATAATGAAGCAGGAATGTTGACCGATGCGCCATCAGAAGCCCAATTCGCACCTGCCCGTCTGCTGGCTGCACTTTTTAGTGTGCCCGCGCCGGTATCTGGCAGTGTTGCCCTCGCAGGCGCGTCCCAGTCTGTTCGGTAGCGACTAGTTCTCCCATCCTCCCAAATGATGTGGCTTAAGGGCTGAATCCGCCTTTTTCGGCGCGACCGCCCGGCCGACGACTGATGAACGACGATTGATGACTGCTTTCCGGAGGATGCAATGACCATCAAGACTCTTGCAGGACCCAAAATCAAGACTGCTCTGCCCGGCCCCAATGCTAAACGCGTTCTCGCGGGCGATGAGAAATATCTTTCGCCCTCCTACACCCGATCCTACCCGCTAGTGGCCAAACAGGGCCTGGGCATCGTGGTGACAGATGTGGACGGCAACGAGTTTTTCGATTTCTCCGCCGGCATTGCCGTGACCTCGACCGGTCATTGCCATCCCGATGTGGTGGCCGCCATCCAGAAACAGGCGGGCGAACTGATCCACATGTCGGGCACGGACTTTTACTACGAGAGCATGATCACGCTGGCCGAGCGGCTGTCGAAAATCGCGCCGATGCCGGGACCGCACCGGATCTATTACGGCAATTCCGGAGCGGAGGCGGTGGAAGCCGCGCTCAAACTGGCCCGCTACCACACCAAGCGGCAGAATGTGATTGCCTTCTTCGGCGCCTTTCACGGACGCACCATGGGCGCGCTCTCGCTGACCGCGTCGAAGCCGCAGCAGAAGCGGCGTTTCGGTCCGGGAGTTCCGGGCGTGACGCATGTGCGCTATCCCGACGTTTACCGCGGTTGTGAAGGCGGCGCGCAGGACGCTGAAGCCTTCGCGCTCGGCTGCGCCCGCTTCATCGAAGACAAATTGTTCAAGACGACGCTGGCTCCGGAAGAAGTGGCGGCCATTTTCGTCGAGCCAGTACAGGGCGAAGGCGGATACGTGATCGCGCCCACCGTGTTCATGAAGGAACTGCGCCGCATTTGCGACAAGTACGGCATTCTGCTGGTGGCGGATGAAGTCCAGAGCGGCGCCGGACGCACCGGCAAGTGGTGGGCAATCGAGCACACCGGGGTCCAGCCTGACATTATCTGCTCGGCGAAGGGAATCGCTTCGGGGATGCCGCTCGGCGTCATGATGAGCCGCGCCGACATCATGGACTGGGTGCCGGGTTCTCACGCATCAACTTTCGGCGGCAATCCCGTCTGCATCGCGGCTGCACTGGCCACGCTCGACGTCATCGAAAAAGAGGGATTGCTGGCCAACTCCGCCGAAGTGGGCAGCCATATGCTGAAGCGGATGGCGGACTGGCCGCGCAAGCATAAACTGGTGGGCGATGTACGGGGCCGCGGCTTGATGATCGGCGTCGAAATCGTCAAGGACAAGAAGACCAAGGAGTACGCTGCCGAAGCGCGCGACCGCATTATTGAACTGGCTTTCGAGCGCGGCCTGCTGTTCCTGGGCTGCGGTCCGAGCACGATCCGCATCGCGCCGCCGCTGGTGGTCAGTAAGGACGAAGCTGACGTCGCAGTCGATGTGCTCGACGAATGCATCGCCCTGGCCGGCAAATAAAGCATGTGTGGCGCGGGCGCCCTCGCCCGCCGGCCTTTGATGTTGGTTTTTGGGTGCTGGCCAATTGGCGTAAGCCTTGGGCGGGAGCCAAACGCCTTTCGGCAAGCGTTTTTGGGAAAAGCGAGCGCTTTACCGGCGCTGGATGCCCCCTCGCGGGCGAGGGCGCCCGCGCCACACTTTTTTGTTCCAGGATTTCTCATGAACTCAGGAACCATCGAACTCATCTACATCGCCCCTGCCGCCACTGCGCCCACGCTGTCGGTGAAGCAGGCGGTTGCCATTCCGGGTTCTGGCCTGGAAGGCGACCGCTACGCTCTGGGGCAGGGAACATTTTCCAAGCCTGAGCCCGACTTCGAACTCACATTGATCGAAGCCGAGGCGATTGAAGCCCTCAAACGCGATTACAACGTCGATCTTGCCCCGGGCGACACCCGGCGCAACCTGGTGACACGTGGCATCGCGCTCAATCATCTGGTGGGACAGGATTTCCAGATTGGCGAAGTGAGGGCCCACGGCATTCGTCTGTGCGAGCCCTGTGATCATCTGCAACGGCTGGCGGCCCGGCCAGTGATCAAGGGCCTGCGCCATCGCGGCGGACTGCGGGCGCAAATCTTGACGCGCGGCGCGATTCGGGTCGGCGATTCAGTCAGCGCTCATAAGGACTAGCACTTGTGGGTTTGTCCTTGACACCACAACTTGGTGGAGCGAAACTCCGAATTAGAGAATCTCTCTAAATTTTTGCATGGATCATTACTCCATCCTGGACAATAACCAGGCGGGGCCGGAACCTGCTCCGCCGAACCTTGTCTCCGCTCATCTGGCTCCGGCAAACATGCCCACAAAAGCACCGGGGCCGCCGCTCGGCCCCTCGGTGCGCGAGGCGTTACGCTTTCCCGGCGAGGACGGTGGCAAGTCGCTGAGTCAAATGGCGCAGCGCGATCTCGATGCCACGCTGCAGTTGCTGGCAGAGCGGGCGCAATACATAACGGGAGCGTCGGGAGCAGCGATCGCTCTGCGGCAGGGTGAAAACATGGTCTGCTGCGCCAGCGCCGGCCCTTCGGCGCCGGAAATGGGTGCGCATCTGCAGATCGATTCCGGGCTTTCAGCCGAGAGTGTGCGCACCCGGAAGATCCTGATTTGCGAGGACGCGGAAAACGATCCGCGGGTGAACCGCGACAGTTGCCGGGCCTTCGGCGTCGCGTCGGTGGTGGTGATGCCCCTGGTACGGGAAGAAGAAGTGTACGGGGTCTTCGAACTGCTCTCCGGCCGGCCGCGCGCCTTTGAGGAGCGGGACTACGTAGCCCTCAACCGTCTGGCGGAAATGATCCAGACCGCGGTGGAGCATGCCGAAGCAGCCCGGCGCGCCGAAGCAGATCTGGGACAAGCAGGAAATGCGCAATCGGTGACTGCGGCCTCGATCAACACCGAGACCCGGGCGCCAGAACTGGTGGCCGCATCGGGTAATGCTGTTCTCAAGACAAACTCTGAAGGGATGGAGTCTGAGACAGAGGTGAAGGCCGGGCCCGCGACGGCGTCACCGGGGGTTGATGCGGCCCCGGCGCTCGCGGTGAGTTCGGCGGTAATCGAGATGCCTGCGCTGGTGACGAACTCTCACCCGCATCCGGTTGAGGCTGATCCGTCCACTCCGAGTACCACCATCGCCTTCGGGAATCTCCGCCGATGCGAGACTTGCGGCTTTCCTGTGTCCGAGGGCCGAAGGCTATGCCTCGATTGCGAAGCCGCCACCCCGGACGCGGCCGCGACTGCCGATACGCAAGACATGTTTGGCGAACTTTCCGACTCCGACGCCAGTTGGGTGAGGTCGCATGCGTATCTGATCGCGACTGCCCTGGTGGCGATCGCCACGATCGCATTGCTGGCCTGGCGGCTCTAGAACGCGCCAGAACAGGCTCAACTCTCCAATTGGAAGGTGTGGTCGCGGGCGACTCGCCCGCGGCTTTTGACTTTGGCTCTCGCGGGCGAGTCGCCCGCGACCACACAACCCATCTCCCACACAACCCACCCCCCACACAACCCACCCCCACGGCCAAAGGAAATTACTTACCCCACTTCTACCAGGCCGTAGGTTTTCTGCCAGTGGATGCGCATGTGGCGGAGGGCGCGATCGATTTCTTCTTTTGAAACTTCTTCGTTGGGGCCCGCAAGAACGGCTGCGGCTTCGCGCTTGGCGGCTTCCAGCAGCTGGCGGTCGCGGACCAGGCTGGCGACCTGGAAGCTGGGCATGCCGGCCTGGCGGGTGCCGAAGAACTCGCCCGGGCCGCGCAGCTCCAGATCGAGTTCAGCAATCTTGAATCCGTCGGTGGTGCGGACCATGGCGTCGAGGCGGCGGCCACCATCTTCCGAGACCCTTCCCCCTGTCATGAGAATGCAGAACGATTTCGCGGCCCCGCGGCCGATTCGTCCGCGCAACTGGTGCAACTGGGAGAGGCCGAAGCGCTCGGCGTGCTCGATCACCATCACGGTGGCATTGGCTACGTCCACGCCGACTTCGATCACGGTGGTTGAAACCAGAATATCCACTTCTCCCGTTTGGAAGCGCCGCATGACGTCTTCCTTCTGGTCAGTGTGCAGGCGGCCATGCAAGAGCTCGACGCGCAGGTTGGGAAAGATCTTCTTGCTCAGCTCCTTGTGCATCTTGATCGCCGCTTTAAGTTCGCGCTCCTCGTTCTCTTCGATCACGGGATAGACCACATAGGCCTGGTGTCCGGCAGCAACCTGCTTGCCCACGAATTGCCAGACTTGGTCCGCCCGGTCGTCGGAGACGCGGCGGGTGACGATGGGCGTGCGTCCGGGCGGCATTTCATCGAGGATGCTGATATCGAGATCGCCGTAGAGGGTCAGGGCGAGGGTGCGCGGGATGGGCGTGGCGGTCATGACCAGGACGTCGGGCTCGCCTTGCATTGCCGAGTTTCGCTCGGCGGGGCGGATGGGAGCGTCCGCCCCTGCGTGGGTGGTGACAGTGTCGGTTGCCGTTCGTGGGTGGCCGTTCCCGCTTCCTTCGTCTCCAGATTTCTTCATTAGTTTGAAGCGTTGCATCACTCCGAAGCGGTGTTGCTCGTCCACGATCACCAGCCCCAGTTTGCCGAACTCGACTTTTTGTTCAATCAGCGCGTGAGTTCCGATGATCAGCTGGGCATTGCCCTGGGCGATGTGGCGGCGAATTTCCCGCTTGCGGTCTTCTTCCACCGAGCCGGTGAGGAGGACGATACGGTATCCGGCATTTTCCAGGATGCGCCGGGCGGAAAAATAATGCTGCTGGGCCAGGATTTCTGTGGGCGCCATGAGCGCGACCTGGTGTCCATTCTCCATCGCGATGATGGCCGCTTCGAAGGCCACGATGGTTTTGCCCGATCCGACGTCGCCCTGCAGCAGGCGCCGCATGGGGGCAGGCTTTTGCATGTCGGCAGCGATTTCCTTGAGCACGCGCTTCTGGGCCGCCGTGGGATGGAAGGGCAGGATCTTCTTGATGGCTTCGCGGGCGCGATTGTCCAGGCTGAACGCGATTCCGGTCTGCGCCTTCTGCTGCCGCCGTTTGAGCTCGAGGCCCAGCTCGAGAAAAAAAAGTTCTTCAAAGATCAGCCGGATGTGGGCTGGAGTACGGAAGGCCTGCAAGTCCTGAAAGCTCTCGCCGGGATCGGGCCAGTGGACCTGGCGGAGCGCATCCTGTGGCGAGATCAGGCTCATGTGGCGGCGAACGGAGGCTGGGACCGGGTCCGCGAGTTGCGGCGGAAGATTTTCCAGGACGCCGTGAATGACGCGGCGGAACCAGCGCGGGGTCAGGCGCCCCTGACCGGCTGACTCGTAAATGGGGACGATGCGGCCGACTTCGAGCGACGAGGCAGGTGTCTGCTTAGTCGATTCAATTTCGTCAGAGGAGTCGCCGAGAATTTCAAACTGCGGCTGCACCAGCTGCAATTCTCCGCCGCCGTATTCTTCTTCCGCTTTGCCGTACAGGGCCACCAACTGCCCGGGCTTGAAACGGTCGCGCAGGTAAGTAGCGTTGAACCAGATGCACTTCAGGCGGCTTCGTCCCTGCCCGGCAGTCATCTGAAAAATGGGCATGCGGCGGGTGTGGAACAATCCGGAGGTGCGAACTTCCGCGATGACCGTGGCCATCTCTCCCGCACGCAGTTCTGAAATTCCACGCGGGTTCACGCGGTCTTCGTAGCGAAAGGGCAGGTAGTGAAGCAGATCATCGACCGTATGGATGCCCTTGGCGCCCAGCACCTCGGCCAGGCGAGGGCCGATGCCCTTTACGTATTGCACCGAAGTGGAGAGTTCCAACATCTCCAGCGATGTTAGCAGGAGGCAGTGCAAGCCGCCGTTGGTCGTCGGTCGTTGGCCTAGGCAAGGCAGGTTCGTTGGTCGCAGCCATTAAAAACGGTCGGTGCAGCTATGAGTTTCTGGCCAAAGACCGACCAATGGCCAACGACGAATTTCGAAATCGCCGGACCCTTCAGGTTACTTTCGGAACCTCAGCCCAGGGCCCGGCGCGGGTTACAATCCGGCTGGTCCCATGCAGAAAATCGCCATACTCTACGATGCCAGCCAGGCGGTGTTGTCCACTTTTGACCTGGACGAGGTGCTGCAACGCATCCTGGTCATCGCGCGGGACTATTTTCACCTGCAGAACGTCGCTATCTTATTGTTGGATAAGGAAACAAAGCAGCTCTGCATCCGGTCCCAGATCGGCGGCGAGCCGGGATCTGACAGTGTCCGGGTGAGTATCGGGAAGGGTTTGATCGGTACCGCGGCTCAGAAGAAGCGCCCTCTGTACGTCCCCGACTTTGCCAAAGAAACGCGTTACCAGCCGTGGGGAAAAAAGACCCGTTCCGAACTGGCCATACCGCTCATGGTGCGGGACGAAATGGTGGGCGTGCTGGATTGTCAGAGCGAAAATCCGGACCACTTTGATTCGGAAACCGTGGACCTGCTGACCCTGTTCTCCACGCAGGCCTCGATGGCTTTGCAAAATGCAAAGTTGTATTCGCTGGAGCGCCGCAGGGCATCGCAGCTGGAAGCGATCAACGCGGTCGCGCGGGAGACCACGGTCGTGCTGGACGTGAAGGAACTTCTGGCGAAAGCCTGCCGGAAAATCCGGGAGGCGTTCGATGTCTCTCAGGTCACGATGCTGGTCAAGGAAGACGAAGACCTGAAGTTGCAGGCCCACCATGGCAACCTGACATTGCGTATCCCGGAAGGCGGAAAAGTGCCGGCGGGAGCGGGTTTGTGGGGACGCGCTCTGCGCGAGAGCAAGACAGTGATCGAGAACGAGGGCGAGGCGGACCCGGATTGCGTTGGCATCTATCTCGAGTCGGTTGCCCGGATGTGCATTCCGCTGGTTTCCTTCGGGCAGACCCTGGGGGTCCTGGTCCTGGACAGCGCTCGCCCAGATTCCTTCCTGGCCAGCGATATCCAGTCGCTGGAGTCGGTCGCCGACATCTGCGCCACCGCCATCCAGAATGCTCACTATGTTGAGCGCGTCAAGCACCTGGCCTATCTGGACGGGCTGACCGGAATCTTCAACCGGCGTTATTTCGAATTGCGAATTCAGGAGGAACTGGAACGCGCCCGGCGGTTTGACAGCGCGATGGCAGTGATCATGGTGGATATCGACCAGTTCAAGAGCCTGAACGATGAATTTGGGCACCTGCTGGGTGATGAAGTGCTGCGCCAGGTTTCCTCGATCTTTTCGCAGCAGTTGCGCAAGATCGATGTGGTCTGCCGTTACGGAGGAGAAGAGTTCGCCATCCTGCTTTCACAGACCAGCCAGCCACAAGCCCTGGCCGTGGCCGAAAAGCTGAGGCGGCTGGTCGATAGCTGGCAATTTCCCGGAGTATCGCGGCCGGTCACTATCAGCGCCGGAGTGGCCACTTGGCCCGATCACGGCAGCACCCGCGAAGACCTGGTGAGAGCGGCCGACGCCGGACTGTACGCCGCCAAACAGGGAGGCAGGAACTGTGTGCGGGAAGCATCAGTGGCCCTGTGTGGGTCGGACACTCCTGTCCGACGCTTTTGACTTTTGTTGGAGTGGGCAGTCCGAAGCAAGAGCCACAATAAAAATCAAAAGCAAAGGCAAGTTCAAAGGCGTCGGACAAGAGTGTCCGACCCACACTTCTATTACCCACACTTCTATTTCAGTGGGCTAGATATCGGCGCCGGGCTGCCAGGACTTACGGTTTTCCTGGATTTCGCGCTCCTGGTCTGTGAACTCGCGTTCCAGTTCGCGCATCTGCTGCTGCAGTTCTTGTTCATGCTCGCGCAATTCTTTCGCGGCTTCTTCCACGCTGGGCCTGATGAGACGGACGGCGCGTTCGATTTCGGGCTTCAGATGAGCGATCTCAGATTGGACCTCGCCCAGATCAATCACGGTTTCAGCGTCAGCGTCAGGAAGCTCAATATCTTCATCCGTATCCAGAAGCTGCGACTGGTTGCGGTCGGGCACGGTCAAGGTGAGGTTCTGTTCCTTCCGTTCCCGAATGATGCTGACGGTGACCGAGTTGCCCTTGCGCCCGCGAACGGCATGAGTAAAGTCGCCGCTGTCACTGATCGATTCTCCGTTGACTTTCACAATGACGTCGCCGGCCCGGAACCCGGCTTGCTCGGCGCGGCTGCCCTTCTCCACCGAGCGCACCAGCACTCCCTTGCCATCTTTTGCGCCGAAGTAATCACCCAGCTGGGGAGTCAGGTTTTCCACCATCAATCCGCTGCGCGCCGAGGAGTGCACCACCACGATAGAGACCGGCATATCCATGTCCGGGACAAAAGGGGTGGCCGGGAAGGCGGGCATGGCGGGCACGGCCGGAATCGCAGGCATGGCGAAGGTGAGGGCCTTGCCCGGCCGGGCCAGGGCAAAAGTCTGCCGGCGGTCGGCCAACTGGGTCTTGAGAGTCATCAACTGGCCGGCGCGGCTGATTCCGAGGTTCACGATGCGTCCCGGAGGAATCTCGCGGATCATGCGTCGCAACTGCTCCACGCTTTCCACCTGGTTGCCGTTGAGGGTGAGAATTACGTCGTGCTCTTTGATTCCAGCCTTGCC
>DATGYF010000709.1:0-6505 GCA_035298145.1 Terriglobales bacterium
GGAGTCCGATACCACTTTCAAGGTTGACGTCAAGCTGGTGAACGTGTTCGTCACCGTGACCGACGATCACGGGGCGCCCATCGCGTCCCTGAAAAAAGACAATTTCCAGTTGAAGGAAGACGACCGGGAGCAGAAGATCGCGGTCTTCGATAAGGAATCGGCCTTGCCGCTTTCGATTGTGCTGGCCATTGACACCAGCCTGAGTACACGCAAGGACCTTCCCCTCGAATTGGCTTCCGCGCGCCGTTTCGCCCATGCCATTCTGCGCCCGGTGGACGCCTTGTCGCTTTACCAGTTCAGCGAGACGGTGAGTGAGGTGACATCCTTCACTTCCGATCTCAGGGTGATCGACCGTGGCATCGACCGGATTCGGATGGGTTCAGCCACCGCCCTGTACGATGCGCTGTTTCTGGGTTCGCAGGCGCTGGAGCCGCGGGTGGGCCGCAAGGTGATGGTGGTGATCACCGATGGCGGCGACACCATGAGCAAGGTGGATTACCAGGAGGCCGTGCGCGCCGCCGAGACCGCGGAAGCCATTCTCTACAGCATTATCGTGGTGCCGATCGAGGCCAGTGCGGGCCGCGATACCGGCGGCGAGCATGCCCTGATCCAGCTTTCCGCCGACACCGGCGGCAAGTATTTCTACGCGTCGTCGCTGTCGCAGCTCGACGAAGCCTTTCGCCAGATCAGCGATGAACTGCGTACCCAGTATCTGCTGGCGTACTATCCTTCGCAGCGCCTTTCTGATTCGGAGTTTCGCCACATCCAGGTAACGGTCGCTGGGCTGCCCGCAGATTCCCGCTTTAAGGTGCGTCACCGGACGGGATACTACACGTCCAAGTCGCATTAAGCCGTGTGTGGGGCGGGCGCCCTCGCCCGCCGCCCTTGAAGTTGATTTTGATGTGAAAGTGGATTGTTGCCTGTTGAACAGCCGCACAAGTCCGGGTCAAAGGGGGCGGGCGAGGACGCCCGCCCCACACCACACTCACAGCCGCGGCGGTTGACGGGACAAATTCTGTTGTGAAAGTCTTGTAGGATTGCTGTTTCCAAGGAAGGTAAGCCAGACGAATGTCGAATACTGGTTGTGCCCGTTCCGCCCTCAGGCGGTCAGGTCTGTGGGCCGGAGCGATAGCGGTCCTTCTCGTTCTTTTGTCGTCGACCTACGCTCAGGAGTCCACCGGGAATGTCTCCGGAACGATAACCGGGCCGCGAGGCGCGTCGATCAGCGGAGCCGACCTTTCCATCACCAATAAAATAACGGGACAGTCCGCCCGCACCACAACCAGCCCGGCCGGCACCTATGCCATCCGCGACCTGCCTCCGGGAGAATATGTTCTGCACGTGGAGGCCAAGGGGTTTCAGCCCGCCGATCTTCTGATCAGAATCCAGCCTTCGGGGACGGCGACCGGCGACGTCAGGTTGTTACGCGTGGTCGCTCCGTCCGCCAAACTGGTGGACACCGAATCCGCGGAAGTACGGGGCGCGATCATTACCGGGCAAATGGAGCAGATACCCACCGATCGCCAGTTCCTGGATTTGACCCCGCTTGAGCCCGGAGTGCAGTTGCTCGACGGGGCGGTGCTGGCGCCCTCCAAGAGCGGACTAACGGCCGCCTCCGTGGTCGGACGCAATGGCCGCACCACGCGGATGCAGGTGGATGGTTTGGATGTCACGGACGAAGTCGTGGGCGCGACCACCACGAATGTTCCGGTGGGTGCCATCCAGGAAATCGAAGTCGGGCAATCGCTGCTTCCGCTTTCGTCCGGCCTGGCGTCCGCGGGCGTTGTGAACGTCGCAACCAGGTCCGGAGGCGATGATCTGCATGGCCAGGTCTTTGGCAACTTCCGCAACCAGGCTGCCGGCAACGCCGCTTTTCCCGGAGGTCAGGACAATTCCTACTCGCGCGAAGTCTTCGGCGGCAACGTTGGCGGTGCCTGGAAGAAAGACCAACTCTTCTATTTTCTGTCAGGAGAATATTTCAGGCAGGACCTCTACGCTCCGGCCATCTTCAATGCTCCCTTCGATGTGCTTGATGGAAGTTATAAGGCTCCCTTCCACGAGACCGAAGGGGCGGCCCGCCTGGATTACAAACTCTCCGCGCAATCGCGGTTGTTCTACCGTTTTACCTACGACAACGGCAGCGACGTCAATGCCTTCGGCGGCAGCAACTACCAGCCGCTCAAGAGCCGCGGCACCGCGTACGGAAATGGGCTGGGCTTCGATTTCACCAGCGGAGCGTATCTGCACAGCATTCGCTTTGCCTACGACCGCTATACCAATCACATCGAGGACGCAGTGGCGGGGGCCAATATTCTCAATCCTGCCCCTGGGCTCAGCTTGAATTTCACAGGTGGTTCGGGATTTGCCAGCGGTCCGAGTCCGCAGGCGCCGCAGGAGACCAAGCAAGCCAACCTCCAGGGCCGTTACGACGGCACCCGGACCTGGCAGGGGCATACGTTTCGCTTTGGCGTAGCAGTGAACAAGATTGACACTCTGATCTCCGCCAATCTTTTTGGTCTGGCTCCGCAGGTGAGTTCGGACACGGGCGCAGACGCAGTCCTGTTCGCGGCCATTGGGCCTTTTGCGGGCGGCGCCGGCAATCCCTTGAACTATCCCGTGAAGAGCATCACGCTGGGGAACGGCTTCAGTTGTTTCAGCGAGAAGTCGGGGTTTGGGTCCTCATGCGGCGGCTTCAGCGATACCCGCCTGCAGGCGTACCTCGGAGACACCTGGAAGGTCTTACCCAACCTGACCGCGACCATCGGAGTGCAGTACGTTCGCGATAGTGGACGAAGCAATTCCGATCTGCCCGCCATTCCGTGCTCGGCTGTCGCCGCTTCTTACGGAAGCCAGGCGCCCTGCACCGGCGATGGCAACCTGCTCAATAAATTCGGAGGCTATTCCGGATATGGCGGCGCGGTGCGCCAGCCCAACCTGAATTTCGCTCCGCAGCTTGGCCTGGCCTGGGACCCGGGGAAGAGTGGACGGACCGTCATACGAGCCGGGATCGGCATGTACTACGACAACAACGTATTCAGCAACCTGCTGGGGGATCGCGTGGCCCGGCTGGCGAACGGGCAATTCAATGCCCAGGCCAACGATCCATGCGCCAGTCACGGCGTGGTTATTTTTCCCGGCAACGTTGCTCAGAGCGCCGCGGGCTTGTGCGGCCAACCCATAGGCAATGTGGCCACCGCGATCGCCGATTTGCAAACTGCGTTCCAGGCGGCCAATGCCGCGCTTACGTCCAGCTCTCCCAACCCCAGCTATGTGGGACAGGCGCTCAACAGCCAGCAAGGGCTGCTGGCTCCCGCTTACCAGACTCCGCGTTCGCTGCAGATGAACATCGGCTTGCAGAAACAGTTCTGGCAGACCACGTTGTTCAGCGTCGATTATGTGCGCAATGTGGGCACGCACTATCTGATCGGGTATGACACCAATCACGTGGGGGATGCGTCGCACCTGAACACCAATGCGGCGTTAAATGCGATCAACAACACGCTGGCCGCGAACCCGCTCAGCGCGGCTTGCGCGCCCGCCGCAAGCGCCGGGGCCAGTTCGCAGACTGCGGTCAGCTGTTACCTCGCTGCAGTGCCGGGCGCCAGTATTACCGATTTCGCCGCTAACGGTCTGGATTCCGGCGCTCAGTTCCTGGGCGGCGCTCCGGCATCGCTGTTTGGTTTGACTCCGGATACGGGCGCGGCTTTTGCCGGAATCAATCCGCTGGTGGGACGCAACACCATGTTCTTTCCCGCCGGCCGCTCGCTCTACAGCGGCTTGCAGGTTTCGGTGCGCACTCACGTCACCAATCCGGTGCGTGGAGTGGTAGGCGGGACGTTGCAGTTTTCTTACACCCACGCCAGCTTTCGCAGCAACACTGCGGGAGGGTTGGGCGATCAGGACCTGCTGCCCCTGGCGGCGGATTTCAACCACCCGACCGCGTACTTTGGCTCCGCATCGCAGGACCGCAAGCACCAATTTTCCCTGGGCTCGGTACTGGACCTGCCCCGCGGCATCCGCCTGGGCCTGTTGGCGCAGCTGGCTTCGCCTTTGCCACAGACTCTCTTCCTTCCGGCGAGCGGGGGAGTTGGAGGCGAGATTTTCCGTACTGACGTGGGCGGCGACGGCTCCTTTGGCGGGCAGAGCCAGTCCGGTTCCGATGCCTACGGCGATATTCTGCCGGGAACCAACATCGGGGCCTTCGGACGCGCGGTCTCGGGCAGCAAACTGAACACGGTCATTCAGAACTACAACGCCAATTTCGGCGACCGGCCAACTCTTGCCGGGCAGGCGCTGGTCAATGCCGGTCTGCTTTCGCGGACGCAACTGCTGCAACTGGGCGCGGACTCGCCCACGGTCGCGGCCGCTCCGGCAGATAACGTGAGCCTGGAGTGGCTGCGCACCGTGAACCTGACCCTGGCCCGGCCCTTCAAGTTCGGAGACCGATTTGTTCTGGAGCCCAGCGTGTCGGCCTTCAACGTTTTCAATTTCGCCAACTTCGATGGTCCGGCCAACCGGTTGAGCGGGGCGCTGAACGGGACGGTGGGTTCGGTGAACGGCACGGTGGCTTCGGAACGGGCGACGAATCGCATCGGGCCGGGCTCCGGGGTATTTTCGCTGGGCGCGCCGCGCCAGTTCGAGTTCGGCGTCAGGCTTACCTTCTAGCGGCTGGCTCTGCCGGTACATCTGGGAGAGTGCAAATCAAAGGCGTCGGACAAAGCCTGCCCTGAGCGAAGTCGAAGGGAGTGTCCCACCCACACTGACAGCGTGTAAGATATCGGCTATGCCTTTTCAAGGACAAGGATCGCCCGGCGCTTCCCGCAAGGGAAGGCCTGCTCCTCCCGAGCAGACCTCGGAGGAGGCCGCATACCTGAAGTCACTGGGAGAAAAACAGAGGCCGGTCAGCATCAAGCTGGCGGACGGCGAAGTGGTCCGCGGCTGGATTGAGTACTACGACAAGAACATGGTCAGGTTGACCCGCGAAGACCAGCCCAACCTGTTTATCTTCAAGCACGAGATCATGTACATCGCGGAAGACGGCGCCAAGCGCAAGTAAGGCCGCGGATTTTCTTCGCGTCCGCTGCGGATTTCTTTGCGTCCTTTACGGTTACGCTTTTTGACTTTGACGCAGGAAATTCTTGACCGCAAAGGTCGCGAAGGAATCCGCAAAGAGCGCAAAGAAAAACATCAGAATGTCATTTCATGACTCTATCCAATCCCAGTGAGTTTGTTACCGGCATGGCCGAGATTGCCCGTGAAGCCGGCGCTTTGCTGATGGGATACTTCCAGCAGCATGTGAAGGTCGAGTACAAAGGCGACGCGGACCTGGTCACCATAGCCGACCGGACTTCCGAGATCCTGATCCGAGAGCGCATCAAGGCGCGTTGGCCGGCCCACGATATTCTCGGTGAAGAGCAGGGCCTGGTCGATACCGGCAGCGACTATCGCTGGTTCGTTGACCCGCTCGATGGCACGACCAACTTTGCCCATGGCTTTCCAGTGTTCTGCGTTTCGCTGGGACTGCAGCACAAGGACCGGCTGATTGCCGGCGTGGTTTACGATCCCACCCGCGACGAACTGTTCGCGGCGGAACAGGGAAGCGGGGCCTGGCTGACCCAGCAACGGAACCAGGCTTCGAAGATGCAGGTTTCAAAAATCGCGAACCTGTCTGAGAGTCTGGTGGCCACCGGCTTTCCCAGCCACAAGCGGCACAAGAACCCGAATATTCACTTCTATCATCAGATCACGTTGCGCACCCACGGTGTACGGCGTGCAGGTTCCGCGGCTCTCGACTTATGCTGTGTGGCCAGCGGCCGCTTCGATGGCTTCTGGGAGTTCAATCTCAATCCCTGGGACACCGCCGCGGGTGTATTGATTGTCGAAGAAGCCGGCGGCAAAGTGACGGATTTCAAAGGCGGCCCGTTCCAACTCAACAGTCGCGAGACCCTGGCGTCGAATGGTTTGCTGCACGCCGATCTGGTCCGCGAATTTACGGAGATCTTCGCCGGGCGCGGACTCGAGCCTCTGCCCGATGTTCGAGAGTATCGAAAAGAGAGAGTATGAATCGGAAACTCGCAGTATTGCTGGTCGCGATGGTTGTCTCGATGCCGCTCGGAATCGCATCCGCGGCGGACGGCCCAGCCGTTGTTGATCCTGCCTACCAGCAGTCATTCGAGAAATGGAAGGGCGATCTGGTCGAGGATCTCAAACAGGAATGGCTGCCACTGGCCGGGCTTTTCTGGCTCAAGCCGGGCGAGAACAGCTTTGGCACGGATGCCAAAAATGCCATCGTCTTCCCCAAAGGGCCCGCCCACGCCGGATCGTTCACCCTGCAAGGCCAGGTTGTGACGGTGAAGTTGGCTCCCGATGTTAATGCGGTCATTGCGGGCAAACCCGCTACCACGGCCGAGCTTCAGCCGGATACGGCGGACAATCCCACGGTAGTCGAGCTGGGAAACTTGCGGTTTCATGCGATCATTCGCGGCGAGCGCGTCGGCATCCGGCT
>DATGYF010000710.1:0-2649 GCA_035298145.1 Terriglobales bacterium
CGCGAGCACTCCCACTACGCCCGCGAGTCCTTCCAGAGGAATCGCCAGTGCCGAGCGCAGCGTGCTGAACTTGGTTGGATCGTTGAGATACCCCGGTTCCACCGAGGGATTGCCATTGATGATGGGCTTCCGGTTCTGCGCCACCCAGCCGGAGAGGCCGCTACCCCAGGGAATGCGCAACGACGAGAACAGGCGATGGTTGTCCCCGCTCACATGCTCCGGAACCAGCTCCTCGTCCCGCTTTACATAGATCGCGATGGCATCGTAGGGCACCAGCCGCCTGAGCTTGACCGAGAACACCGAGAGGGTCTCGCCCAGACTGAGCGAAGCGCCCAGGTCCTGGCTCAGTTCGAACAGAGTCTGCGCTTCCTGCCGCGCCGCCGCGATTGACGACAGGAACGTCGCTTCCTGGCCAGGCGCGTCCTTCACCGTGATGTCTTCAAAGCCCGCCGCCGGTGCAGCGCCGGCCTCCACTTTCATTTCGGTGGAGAGCGGCATTATCGGCTCGCGCCTGAAAGTGGACTCCACCAGCTTCTCCAGCTGACGGTAGCGTCTCTCGAGAACGCTCACCACTTTGGGATCGAATGACTTTCCTGACTCCGCCGAGAGCCGCTTCATGACCTCTTCCAACGGCAGTGCCCGCCGGTATTGCCGGTCCGATGCCATGGCATCGAGAAAGTCCACGGAAGAAAGAATCCGCGCTCCAATCGGAATCTCTTCCCCCTTCAGCCCGAAGGGATACCCTGATCCGTCCCACTTCTCGTGATGGGCCCGCACAATCGGCACCACCGGGTAGGGGAAGCGGACTCGTTCCAGGATCTCCGCTCCCACCAGGGGATGGATCTTCATCTTTTCAAATTCTTCCGGTGTAAGACGTCCCGGCTTCGAGATGATGTGCTCGGGAACGGCCAGTTTCCCAATGTCGTGCAACAGCGCCGCCGCATGCAGCGCTTCCATTTCATCCGCGGTCACGTGCAGTTCCTTGGCTACCTCGATGGCATATACCCGCACCCGTTGCAGGTGATCGTGGGTAGTGTGGTCCTTGGCTTCGATGGCCAGCGCCAGGGCCTCGATGGTGCGCAGGTGAAGAGTGGCCATTTCTTCGACGTGGCGCTTTTCGTCTTCAAGTTTCCCCAGATACAGACGATAGGACCGGTAGATCAGGTAAATGATGGGCACGATCAGCAGCGAGGTTTCCCATCCGAACTCGCGGTTGAACCAGCCGATCATTCCGGCAAAGGCGGCGCCCACCAGGTAATAAGGGAACGACCAGAAGTAGCATTCCACCCACAGATTCTTGATCGACCTCTGCTCGGTGAGCGCGATCACGGCAGCGATGGAGCCGGTGTTGGCGGCAAAATAAGAGATAGCGGCCAAGCCCAGCAGCAGGGGATGGCTCTTCACCTGCGCCCCGGAGATTGCCAGGTGGTAAACGCTGTAGGCGATGGCAATCGAAATGGCGCTGGCCGACAGATTGAACGTGACCTGCAGCGGGCTGGGGCGGTCGCGATAGAAGCACTGGACCAGGATGGCGCCGGTCGCCAAAGCCAGGGTTTCGGCAAAGCCCAACTCCAGTATGCCCAGCAGGATGAACAGGAAGTTGACCGACATGGTGCCGGTGATCCCGGGCAAGCGGACCTTGAGCCGGGCGGCCAGAATCGCGATGAGCAGGTAGCAGATGAACTGGGCGATATTCTTGCTGGTAGGCCGTGCCGCGCCGTACACCAGCACACACGTGCCCGCCATGACGACAAGGCTGATAAACACCTTGGCGCCCAAGGTCAGTTCTCTCCACCGCTGAGAGCCGCTACCCACGTCCCTCCGATAGGATTCCCGGTCGAAGTACATGCTGGAATCTGAGCTTATTGATAACAGCTAAGATGTTCTAAAACAACAACTTGCGCTATCTTCGGGGAAACTTTCGTAACCAAAATTGTTTACCGTGGATCGGTGCGGATAAGACACGCGATTTCAGCTACTTGTGCCGTCATGTCAGGCGCGAGCGTCCCGCTCGTGCAATCCTGCCTAGTGCCGTCGTGCCTCTTGTCCATCTCGTAAAAAATCCTTGACAGCAAATACTGTACGGCATACAGTGTATGCCATACACTATGCAGCACACGGTAGAAGGGGCGATGAACACCGAAGTTCTCGAAAACCTGCGGCTTGAACTCAGGCGCGGCTGCCTGATCCTGGCGGTGCTGGCTGAACTGCGGGACGAACGCTATGGCTACACCCTGCGCAAAGCGCTTTCCGAGCAGGGCATGGAGATCGATGAAGGCACTTTGTATCCGCTGCTGCGCCGGCTGGAGAGCCAGGGCCTGCTGGTCAGCGAATGGCGCGAGGAAGAGAAGCGCAATAAGCGTTTCTATCGTTTGTCCGCCGACGGCAAGCTGATCCTGAAGCAACTCTCGGCCGAGTGGAAAAGCATCAACGCGTCGCTCGAGGGGATTCTCTGAAGGTTTGCGGGTTGGTCCCTGAGCGCCACGGGCGCCGGAACCACATTTTAATAGTTTCCAAGGAGCACGATATGGAATTAATCGAACGCTATCTGCAGGCGGTAAAGTTCGCGCTTCCCCAGGAGCAGCGTGAGGACATCATCAAGGAGCTGCGCGACAACCTCCTTTCCCAGATCGAGGAGAAGGAGGCGGA
>DATGYF010000711.1:0-4908 GCA_035298145.1 Terriglobales bacterium
AGCTGGCCCACGCTGGAATAGATTCCCACCTGGCGGAACAGCGCCTCCATGCCAAAGGTGCGGGCCTCGTCTGGAATGATGGGAACGATGAGCTTTCCGATTTCCGGATCACGCAGCAATTTTCCCAGCAGGCGCACGAAAACCATCGTGGTCGAAACTTCCCGGCCTTCCGTGCCCTTGTGGAATTCTTCGAAATGGGCTTCCGAAACCGGACCAATCGGCTGCGAGCGCACCTTCCGCTCCGGCAGGTATCCGCCCAGCTGCTTGCGGCGCTCCTGCATGTAGCGGATTTCCGGACTGTCCTCCGCGGGGCGATAGAAGGGCGCGTCGTGCAATTCCTCATCCGCGATGGGAATCCCGAACCGCGACCGGAACACGCGCAGTTCATCTTCGTTCAGTTTCTTCTGCTGGTGCGTAATGTTCTTGCCTTCACCCGCCTCGCCCAGCCCGTAACCTTTGATGGTCTTGGCCAGAATGACTGTGGGCGCGCCCTTGTGCTCGGTGGCTGCTTTATAAGCGGCGTGCACCTTGATGGGATCGTGGCCGCCCAGCCGCATGCGGGAAAGCTGTTCGTCGGATAGATGCTCCACCATCTTCAGCAGGCGGGGATCGCTGCCGAACAGGTTGTGCCGGAAGTAGGCGCCGCTCTCAACAAAATATTTCTGGTACTGGCCGTCCGTGATCTCCCCCATGCGCTTGACCAGGATTCCGTCCCGATCATTGCCGATAAGGTTGTCCCAGTCGCTGCCCCAGATGACCTTGATCACATTCCAGCCGGCGCCGCGGAAAATCGCCTCCAGCTCCTGAATGATCTTGCCGTTGCCGCGCACCGGCCCGTCCAGGCGCTGCAGGTTGCAGTTGATCACAAAAGTAAGGTTGTCCAGCCGCTCGCGCGAGGCCAGAGTAATCGAGCCCAATGACTCCGGCTCGTCCATCTCGCCGTCGCCCAGGAACGCCCAGACTCGGCCGCCCGTGGATTTCTTCAACCCGCGATTCTCCAGGTAGCGGATAAACCGCGCCTGATAGATCGCCTGGATCGGCCCCAGTCCCATCGAGACCGTGGGAAATTCCCAGAAGTCCGGCATCAGCCAGGGATGGGGATACGAAGACAGCCCTCCGCCTTCTCTCAGTTCGCGCCGGAAATTCTGCAGCTTCTCTTTGGGAATGCGGCCTTCAAGATACGCCCGCGCGTACATGCCGGGCGCGGCGTGTCCCTGGAAGTAAACCAGATCGCGGTCTCCGGATTCAGTCCGCGCCTGCAGAAAATGATTGAATGCAACTTCGTACAGCGTGGCCGCAGAAGCAAAAGTGGAAATATGACCGCCAATGCCGCTCTCAATCCGGTTGGCCCGCACCACCATGGCGAGCGCGTTCCAGCGCACCAGGCTCTTGATGCGCCGCTCCATTTCCTGGCTGCCCGGAAAGGGTGGCTGCTGCCGGGAAGCAATTGTGTTCTGGTACGGCGTGGTGGCGGTGAAAGGAAGGTTTACACCGGCCGCGCGGCGCGCATGCAGCGAGAGTTGCTGCAGCAGGCGTCCTGCCCGCTCCGGTCCGCCCTGCGACAAAACGTAATCCAGCGAATCCAGCCACTCCCGGGTTTCAAGAACTTCCACTCCGTTGGTCTGCGTCTCAGCCACGTCTGGTTTTCTCCATCAATGAATGCGGAACCTTCCATGATAGTCAATTGCGCGGAATTTTGCTGGCGCCTGGACGCCTGCGTTGATATCTCAGTCTGCCCAGTGAACCAACCCAAGAGCGAGTTCTAGAACAAAGAGGCACCCAAAAAACAATCCCATGTATCCGATGAACACGACTCGCTTTATTTGCTTCGCATTCGGGGCCTTGCCCCATGACCCAATTCGATAGCACTGGGCGGGGAATTTCAGTAGCAGGAATCCCCACCCGAAGAACCACACAAGGATTATCGTGTGAAATATGCGAGGGGAGATCATAATAGAGGAGATTTTAGTTTGCCAGAAACACGATTTCCTCGGCCTGCCACGCGTGATCCCACTTGCCTAGCTTCCAGGGAGCGCCATCTTAACCAATTCAATAGCCGAATCGAATCAGACACCATGTACAGCCACCCGGGTCGGCAAGCGCTATAATAAGGATTGTTTCGCTCTCTATCGGATAAATCTTACCAGCAACCTTTACCCTAACGTCCTTCACCAACATCCAAAGGGCTGTACCGAAGAAATCAGAATAGGAGAATTCCGATGTCGAAGAAAACCGCAGGCCACAATGGCGGTATTAGCGCCCAACCTCACTTTGACCAACGCGCCGGTGAAATCCAGCAGTACGGCACCGTGAACCACGCTTTGCCTCTCGAACTCGAAGAGCCCGTTCGTCTGGAAATGACCGAGCATCTCAACCAGCTCCTGGCCGACACCATGACCCTGCGCGATCTCTACAAGAAATCGCACTGGCAGGTGGCCGGACCGACGTTCTACCAGCTTCATCTTCTTTTCGATAAGCATTACGACGAGCAAGCGGAACTGGTCGATACCATTGCCGAGCGCATTCAACTGCTGGGCGGATTGAGCATCGCCATGGCAGCCGATGTGGCCGAAACCACACGCATCGCGCGGCCTCCGCGCGGACGCGAAGAAGTGCCGGTGCAACTCTCACGCCTGCTCGATGCCCACAAGATCATCATCGGCCAGTGCCGCGAACTGGCGGAGCGCGCCGATCAGCTGGGCGACGACGGCACCAACGACCTCGCGGTCAGCGACGTCCTGCGTACCAACGAATTGCAGGTATGGTTCCTCAGCGAGCACCTGGTGCACATGCCTCTGGTCACCGCGAGGGACTGAGACGCTTATATCTGAAATCGGAATGGATGGGGCTGACTTCGGTCGGCCCTTTTTTTCTGCCGGATTTCTCCTGCCGGAGTTGGGAGAGCACAACTTTGGGCAGAGCGCGGCTTTGGGAAGGGCACGGCTTCAGCCGTGCCGATAAGTATTGAAGGCTGTCGCGCTTCAGCGCCTGAGGTCTGCTACTCTCCCGTCCGAAGGCGCGTCCGTGATGCGCGCCAGACCCCCTCGCGGCTGAAGCCCTGAGGATGACGCAGAGCGCAGCAGGCTTGTTCAGACTGAGCCGCTCTTCGGCAATCTTCCCCGCGACTGGCCGCTGTGTAACAATCTTGTAGGGCAGAAAATTATGGACCAGACGATGAAGCCCTTCAGCTCCGAGGCGACCGACACGCGGCGCTGGATCGTTCGGATCATCATGGCCGTGATCCTGGGCGAGGCCATCTGGGGCCTGATTGTATCGGTCATGAACAACGTGGTTGTGCCCTGGCTGGGAGATGTCATGGGCCAGTCCTCGGGATTGCCGACTTCGTTCACCCAGCGCCCCTATAACTATCCCGACCTGTTCGTTTCCATACTGGAGTTTGGTATTGCGGCGCTGGTGGCCGCAGTCTTGAACTATTTCTTCCAGGAGCGGAACACGAAGACAATCAGCACCGCAAGGAGTTCGGCTTCGGCCGCCGCCGTCGAACCCGCGCGAGTATTCCCTCAGCCCACGACAACCGCGGCGCTGACCCAGACTCCTTCGCCATACATTCCACCCGCGCCGGTAATCAAGGCGGAGTCGGTCAAGGTACCTGCACCCGCTGCCGCTCCTGCGGCTCCGCCACCCGCGCCTGCAGCGGAACCGGCAGCACTTGCTCCACCCGCGCCGCCGGTCACGGAGTCAACTGCACCCAGGCCGCTGCCCATCGCGCCCGTCGCCAGCCCTGCGGCGACGAAGCCGTCGCTCACGCCGAGAGCCGATCCGCCTAAGCCGAAGAAACCGAAAGAGGTGTATTACAACATCGTCGGGGAACCCATGCCTTCCGACGATGACTGAGAGCCGGGCTGGGCCTGCGCATCGAGGCGGGTCTTCATGCTGGGCGCAAGCGCTCCGGTACTTTTCTCGACTTCCTCACGCCTGAGGCTAACTGGACGATCGATCCATCACCGATCATCATAGCGCAGGTGATTTGCCTGTTTGACTTCTCACTATTCACGCTCTCGGCTGGTCGGGATGATGGCAAAAACGGTTGTACAGCCAACCGAAAAAGAACCCTCCGGCGGCGCCATCGACAAGTCCGTAGCCGGTTCCAACTAAAGCATCGGTCAGGCTATGAGCCCCGTGGAAACCTGGATATACGGAGCTGACGCCATCGAGGAAACTTGAGCCGTAAGCAGGGCTTGCCAAGTGAGCCAAACCGACGCACATTAACGCGCCACCCCACAATAGACCTGTTGCAATAGCCAGGGCCCTGGTCGAGAGCTTCATTTGCTTTTCTCCTTGTTCATGATTCATGACTGCGATCCGATTCAGTAGAACCGAAGCGCTGGTTCACAGAAGTGGACAACCGCAGACCGCCTGTTTCAAGCGAATGACAAACCCGGATTCTCGCGATTTAGCATTCCGGTGCCGACAATCCGCCATTGGTGGGCGGTGTTTTAGGATTAGAGACACACTAATCATTATGACTCCACTTCCTCTGTAATGGTTTCCTGCCGGATAGGATTCGCCAATTCCCTCCCTGGCTCCATCCAATGTGGCGAAGGCGCTCATGATGCTGCGGCGGATCGGACTCGTGCAATAAATTACCTCTGCTTAGGCTCGGCTCGTCCGGGCGAGAAGTCCACCGGGCCCGCCAGACCGCGCGACACGTGCCGGTTCACCCGGGCAAGCTCAGCAGTATCGGGGCTCTATCGGTGGGCTTTCTTTATTATTGTGGGTGGGTTCGAATTCTTTTCCCCCGGCCTCTCTCCGGGCGCTTTCGGGTTGTCATCTACATCAGCGGTTTCAGCGCATTCACCCTTGTCGTCGTAATCGCAGACGCGCCCCGGATGAGCCTGTTTACATTTCTGGCAGAATTGAGTAGCCATCTTGCGTTGCCTCCGTTTT
>DATGYF010000712.1:0-2676 GCA_035298145.1 Terriglobales bacterium
CCGACTTCCTTCTCCATCTCCAAAACCTGTCGCTGGCTGCCGCTGGAATCGATCAGAATTCCCAGGGTCAGGGGAAGGTCAGATTCGGCGGTGAAATACTTGATTGTCTGCGGGCTGCCGTCCTCGCTGACCTTGAAGTCGTTCTTGGTCAAATTGGGAATCAGCCCGCCTTTTTTGTCTTTGACATTGAAAAAGAGCTGCACAACGTTGACATTAACTTTGAGTGTGCCGACAGACTGGTCCCGCTCATCGTTCTGGCTCTCCGGGGACGGCTTGTCCGGGTCGGGCGTGCCGGCCAGGTGGGGAAGCTGCTGGGCCAAGGCCATGGGCACGGCGGCAAAGCCGGCTGCCACCATGGCGCTTACCAGCAGTGAGGCTGCAAATGCCTGAAACCTGGGGACTCTTGCCATCCAGATATTCTCCCACGCTTTTTTTGTTAGTCTATTCCATCAGGTTAGATGCACGAAACTACAGGTCCCGGCATCCGAAATATAGGCAGTCGCGGTCAGGCGGAGGGGTTTCCGTGTGCTCAGTAACTGGTAAGACGTCTAAGGCCTTTGGCGCAGCAGTAGTGGCGCTTTCCCTGTTTTGCGGGATGATGGCGGCCCAGCAACAGGAAAAACCTCAGTCCGACGTTCCGGATGCACCCTCGGCTTCGCGGCCCTTTCCCAATGCGCCGCCGCAGGGCCAGGCGCCGCGGAACCGGGCCCCGCAACAGCAGGCGCCAGAACAGTCCCCGCCCCCGAACCAGCCTCCGCCCACCAGTTCCAACTCGACTGAGGATCCGGTTTACGCGCCCGGTGTCGCTCCTGCCTCTGCTCCTCCCTTCAAGGTGACGACCGTGCCCGAAGGCGGGGCCCCCGCGGGACACACTGCCGGCAGCGACGAGCTGTTCAAAATCACGGTCAACACCAACCAGGTCGTGGTTCCGGTCATGGTCAAGGATGATTCCGGACGTCTGGTCAACGGCCTGCTATCGAGAGACTTCTCGGTTTTTGAGGATGGCAAGAAGCAAAACCTGAATTTCTTTACTACCGATCCCTTCGCCCTCTCGGCGGCGGTGCTCTTCGACACTGGCATGCCGGATGTGGCCGTGCAGAAGGTGATTCAGACCTTTTCGGCGCTGCAGGGGGCGTTCAGCGAGTTCGATGAAGTCTCGCTCTATACCTACAGCACCAGCGTGTCCCGGGTGACCGACTTTGCCGCGGTAGGCCGTCGGTTGCAGGCGGCGCTGGATAGTCTCAAGATGGTGACCGGCAGAAATAATGGCCCAGCCGTAACCAGCGGTCCACTGGGGCCGCAGGGCCCCATGGTCAACGGCCGCCCCATTGAGGGCGGCGCCCCCAGGGTCACCACTCCACCTAAGGAATCCCATGTGCTCAACGATGCCATTGTGGCCGCCGCGCTCGAACTGCGCAAACGGGACCGCACCCGGCGGAAGGTCATTTTTATCGTCAGCGACGGCCGCGAATATGGCAGCAACGCCAGCTATAGCGATACGCTGAAAGTCTTGTTATCGAGTGGAGTTCAAGTGTATGGGGTAGCGGTGGAGGCGTCAGCCGTTCCCGGATACGGTTCCCTGCAAAAGCTGCATGTGCCCTTCACGGGCTCGCGCCTCGGCTACAACAACATCCTGCCCAAGTATGCCAGCGCCACCGGCGGCGAGATTTTTCCCGGATTTTCCCGCGATGCCATTGAGACAACGTATGCCCGCGCTCTGGGCGACGCGCGCAATCAGTACACTCTGGGATATCTGACGCACGCCACTCCCAGCAGCACGCATCGCGAGATCGAAGTGCGGGTGGCGCGTCCCGACCTGACGGTCACGGCCAAGGAAGGCTACTACCCGGTTGGGTTGGGCCGCTGAAGGCGGACAGCAGATTTCAGATTTTAGATTACAGATTTCAGATTGAAGTCCTTTGCGACCTTTGCGGGTTCCTTTGCGCTCTCTGCGGTCAAAAGCTCTTACCGCAAAGGACGCAAAGGCCTCCGCAAAGTTCGCAAAGAAATTCCCTGGTGGCTCGGTTTTCAATCTGAAATCTGAGATCTCCAATCTGCAATCTCCGATCTGAAATGGAGCCGGTGTTCCACAAGTAACTTGCGTAACCTGCCGGGGACACCGGGCCGTGTGGTATAAAACCAGCAGCATCAAGCAAAATTTAACCGGGAGACGTTCGCGTCAATGCGGACGCGGCCACCTGGTCCGAGGGAAGTCTTGAGTTTCATCAACTTCGCAGCCCGCGAGATCAACTGCAAGATCGTTTACTACGGCGCCGGGTTGGGCGGCAAGACCACGAATCTTCAGTTTATCTACCAGAAGACCGCCGAGCAGCAGAAGGGCAAGATGATCTCCCTCGCCACGGAGACGGAACGCACCCTGTTTTTCGATTTTCTGCCTCTGGACCTAGGCTCGGTCCGAGGCTTCAAGACTCGCATTCACCTGTACACCGTCCCCGGCCAGGTGTTCTATGACGCCAGCCGCAAACTGATTCTGCGCGGCGTGGATGGCATCGTCTTCGTGGCCGACTCCCAGGAAGAGCGCATGGACGCCAATGTCGAGGCCCTCGACAACCTGATGGCCAACCTCAAGGAACACGGCTACGACTTCAACAAGATTCCCTACGTGCTGCAACTCAACAAGCGCGATCTGCCGAATGTTCTCTCGGTGGACGCCCT
>DATGYF010000713.1:0-2468 GCA_035298145.1 Terriglobales bacterium
GGGTTGACCAGAAAGGCGTTGACCTCCGGAACGTCCCGGATGTCGATGGTCGGATAGGTCCGCCAGTCGACCGCGGTCACGCGCTCGGCGTCAAAAGTCACTCCCTCGTGAAGTGCCCGGCTCATGGACTGCATCAGGTTCGCCTCGATGACGTGGAGGACGTTCTTCTGGTGCACCACCAGCCCGCAATCCTGCCCGCAGGTGAACTTCGTCACACGTACCTGGCCAGTTTTGCGGTTGACGGTGACCTCGGCGACGGTGGCGACGTACGAGCCTCCGCGCGGCTGGTAGGCGAACCCGCGCCCGCTCACGATCTCGGCGCCGGAGTTGTTGCTGGGACTGGGCGAAGGCCGCGATGCCCAGCCGGATTGCTCCCGCACCTGCTGGATGATGTTGATATCTCGCCCGGCGGCCGCGGGGTCGAGATAGGCGACGCGGAACTCTATGGGGTCCATCTTCAGCGCGGCGGCAACTTCGTCTACGAACTGTTCGCTCGCAAACGACACCTGCGGGCCGTTGGGATCGCGAAGATGCGCCGTGCGTAAGCCAGTCTGATAGGCCCATTCCGAGGGGATCACGTTCGAGATGCGCCGCTTGTTCGGGAAGGCGTAATTATCTGCCGGAACGCCGTGCTCATTACTATTGAGCGGTTTGTAGCCCATGGCCTGACCGATGAGCGTATCGCCGGCGATGAGCGCGCCAGGGGCCCGCTGAGTGCCGGTCAACATGCGCGCATTGTAGTCCCACGCCACCACTTTCCCATTGGCATCGATTCCGGCGCGCATGGTGGTCAGATGCGGCGGCCCTTTCGGGTCCCACGCGATACCTTCGTCGCGCATCCACTGCAACCGGACGGGCTGGCCGACCTGCTGCGAGATCCACGCGGCCTCCACAGCGACGTCATCGGTGTCATTGGTGCCATAGGCGCCCGCGCCCTGGTAAAAGATAACGCGTACCTTCGATTTGAGGATGCCCAGCAAGTCTACAATCGCATTCCGCACGCGATAGGGCTTCTGCCCCCCGAACCACACGGTGGCGCCGCCGTCCTTCACATCGGCCACACAACAGCCGGGTGTCATGGAGGCGTGCGACTGGAAGGCGGACTGATAGGTTGCTGTGATGGTGTGCGCGGCCGAAGCCAGCGCCGCTTCGATGTCATCGGCCTTGAGAGGCGTAGAGACATTTTGTGGCGGAGTCTTAGCGAGATAGTCGTACAGCGCGTCGTAGCCATTGGGGAACAACGGCGCCGCCGGTTTTTTCCAGGTCACTTTCAATGCTTGCGCCGCCTGGATGGCCTGCCATTCCGTCTTCGCGACGACCGCTACATAGTTGCCCTTGGAGAGCACTTTCACCACCCCGGGAGGCGTGCCGCCATTGAAGCCGTCGACACTTACCAGCGTGGCGCCGGCCACTGTGGGGCGCACGCTGCGGGCATGCAGCATCCCCGGCAGGCGCACGTCCTGGGTGAACTCCAGGCTGGCTGTGACGATCTTGGCGATCTCCGGCCGCTGCGGCATTGTCTTGCCAACGATATTGTATTGCGACGGGTCTTTAACGGGCGCTGTATTGGAAAACTTGATATCGAACTCATGATCGCCAATCGACTCGGCGTAGGACACCGACTTCGCGCCGCCTGGTCCGCTGACCACGCCGTCTTTCACCGTCAGGCTCTCCACAGGAACGTCGAGTTTGGTGGAGGCCATCTTGAGCAGCGCTTGTCGCGCCGTCGCACAGGCCTGCCGGAGCGGATTGTACACCGAGGAAATGCCGTTTGATCCGCCCGTGCCGCCCTGGTCCGGCGTCAAGGCGGTGTCCCCGAAGCGCACCTGCACGCGGTTGAACGGCACGTCAAGTTCGTCTGCGGCGATCATGACCCAGGAGGTAGGCGTGCCCTGCCCGTTATTGATCTTGCCAATCTTGATGAGAACGAAACCGTCGGCATGGACCTCGAGGAAGGAATCCACGGCGGCGAGATCAAATTCGGGATAATCAGCGACGGCCACTCCCTGCGCAGCCGCGGCGAGCTTCTCCCAGGGGGCAATGGCGGCCGTCGAAAAACCAACGACGAGAACGCCGCTGCCCTTCAGGAACTGGCGACGGGTGAAAGCGCCGCGCTGTTGTTCATCAGTCATTTTCTGAGTCGTTGTTCCCATTACGCCTCCTTCATCAATCCAGCAGCGCGCCGCACGGCGCGGAGAATTCCCATCTGGGAGCCGCAACGGCATTTCAGCCCCCTCAGCGCTTCACGAATCTGGCTGTCCGACGGGTTGCGAACGGTTGCCAGCAGATGCGCGGAGTACATGATCCACCCGTTCTGGCAACTCCCGCACTGCGGCACCTGCTCGTCAATCCAGGCCTGCTGCACGGGATGCAGATTCGAGGCATTGCCTGGCTGTGTCGCCGCCAGACCTTCGAGCGTGGTGATCTTGTGCCCAACGGCATTTCCCACCGGCGTGATGCAGGAGCGG
>DATGYF010000714.1:0-6794 GCA_035298145.1 Terriglobales bacterium
TTCCCTGCCACTATGCGCGGAACGTATCTTCTTCCTTGTGCAACTGGCGCAGTTCCTCTGGCAGCTTTAGCGGTACTCCCACGGATTGCCCTAACAGCGCATCCAGACTCTCCAGCCAGAGCATCTGGCTCTCGAAGAGAATACCGAAATTGCGGGAGATGGAATGGGCAACGTCCTGAAGCGAAAGCTCCCGGTTTAGTTCTCTCGCCATCGAGGTGACAGGCCGGGTCGTGATTCCGCAAGGGACGATTAGTTTGAAGTAGTCGAGGTCGGTGTTGACGTTGAGGGCGAAACCGTGAGAAGTGACGGCGCGGGAGATGTGGACGCCGATGGCGGCGATTTTGGCTTGTTCCTTGTCTGCTGCAGTCCAGACGCCGGTGAGGCCGCAGATGCGGGTGGCGGGAATGCCAAAGTCGGCGCAGGTGCGGATCAGCACTTCTTCGAGGCGGCGGACGTATTCGATCGCGCCCAGGGTCTTGCGCTTGCCGTCGGGAGTGGCGATGCCGCGCAAATCAAAAATGGGATAGCCAACCAGCTGGCCGGGGCCATGGAAGGTAACGTCCCCGCCGCGGTCGCATTCGAATACCTCCACGCCCCGATGGGCGAGCAGTTCGGACGACGCAACGATATTCTTCCGGCTGGCATTGCGGCCAAGAGTAATCACGGGCGCATGTTCGAGCAGAAGGAGGACGTCGCCGATACGGCTTTCCTTGCGCAGTTCGACCAGGCGCTCCTGCAGGCGCAGGCCGGTGGCGTAATCCACGGTGCCGAGTTGGAGGACGGAGATCAAGAAATTCTTTGCCACGGATTTTCACGGATAAACACCGATCAGAAACAACCAAAAGATCTATCTGTTTAATCCGTGAAAATCCGTGGCCCGGTTTCTCAGGCGTTGACTGCCATCCCATAAACGCTGTTGGAGGCATCGAGCATGGCCTCGGCCAGTGTGGGGTGGGCATGAATCGTCCACATTAAGTCTTCCACTGTGGCTTCGAGTTCGATGGCTACGACCGCTTCGGCGATCAGCTCGGTGGCCTGCGGACCGATAATGTGTACTCCCAGAATCTCGCCGTAGTCGGCGTCCGAGACGATCTTGATGAAGCCCTCGTGCTGGCCCACGATGGAAGCGCGCGAGTTCGCGGTAAAGGGAAACTTGCCGACTTTGACGTTGTAACCTGCCTCTTCGGCTTTGGCTTCGGTCAAGCCGACGCTGCCAATCTCGGGATGGCAGTAAGTTGCGTTTGGAATGTGCTCCGGGTTGATGGGCTTGCCCTTCTTGCCGGCAATCCTGGTCACGGCAACGATGCCTTCCATGGCGCCAACGTGGGCCAATTGTGGCGTCCCCATCACGATGTCGCCGATGGCGTAAACCCCGGGCTCGGCGGTCTGCATCCAGCTGTCGGTCTTGATGAAGCCGCGGTCGGGCTTGATCTTCGTTCTCTCCAGGCCGATGTTTTCGGTGCGCGGCTTGCGGCCCACCGCGATCAGGATTCTCTCAGCTTCGATCTTCTGCGGTTTCCCGCCAACGCTGAAGTTGACCGTGATTCCTGACTTGCTCTTTTCGACCTTGTCCACTTTGGCGCCGGTGTGGAAATTGATGCCGCGCTTGCGGTAAACCCGCGCCAGCTCCTTTGAGACTTCTTCATCTTCCACGGGAACCAGGCGGGGCAGCATTTCGATCATGGTGACTTCGGTGCCGAAGGAACGGAAGATGGAAGCGAATTCCACGCCGACCGCGCCTGCGCCGACAATCACCAGCGACTTGGGAATTTCCTTGAGCGAGAGGATCTCGATGTTGCTGAGGATGCGGTCGCCGGGTTCCAGGCCAGGGAGCATGCGGGCTTCCGATCCGGAACAGAGAATCACATTTTTCGCCTTGACCTGGCTGGCCTTGCTGTCGGCGGAGACTTCGACCGTCAGCACGCCGTTTTGTGCGGGACCGGTCAGCTTGCCGTAGCCTTGGACGGTTTCCACCTTGTTCTTCTTCATCAGGAAATCGAGGCCCTTGGTGTGTTTGGCGACGATTTTCGACTTGCGCTCCTGGATGGCTGCCCAATTCAGCTTGCGCGCGTCCACACCTTCGATACCGAATTCCTTCGCCTCTTTCAGGTGGTCCCAGAGCTCGGCATTGAACAGCAGGGCCTTGGTTGGGATACAGCCAACGTGCAGGCAGGTGCCGCCGAGCACGTTGTCCTTCTCGATGAGAGCGGTTTTCAGTCCATATTGGCCGGCGCGGATGGCGGCCGTGTAGCCGGCCGGACCACTGCCGATGATGGCGACGTCATAGATGGTTTCAGGCAAGGAGTGTCCCTCACTATGAACAGATGCGTAACAGCAAACGTTTGATTCTAGAACAGGCGGGCTCCGGGTTACGATAGCAACGCCTGCGCGGCAGTGGATGGCGGTTCGCTCGCAGCCGATTCACACCACCCGCCCAAGCGCAACTTGGACGGGGCACGCTCGAGAGCAACTACCTCAGACTCAGGGGACAAATTGAGGGAACCTACAGCTCATGTTGGACGTAAAATGATCTGTAAGGAGGCCTCCAATGCACGTTTTCGGGTTCTTCCTATTTCCGATCTTTGGATCGGGATTTCTCCTCTACTTTCTGCCGACGATTATCGCCCTGCTGCGCGAGAAATACGACAAGCTTTCCATCTTTCTACTCAATTTCTTCCTGGGCTGGAGTGTGATTGGATGGATCGTCGCCCTGGTTTGGGCGTGCAAGAATGACCGGGTGGTTTACGTGCAGAATCCGCAGCGCTATTAGCCACGCAAAGCTTGGCTCCTTGTCGCTGAGCGGAGGAATCGCGGCCGCTTGCGACCGCTCTTCCGCAATCGAAGCACCCCTGCCCGCCCTTGTGCAGTTTGCCTGCGCTGCCCATGATGTAAACGCAACGCGCTCGTCAAAACGCACATGCGGGTATAGGGCTCCTTCGACTGCGTGCAAAGTTCGCTTTGCGAACTTTCCACTTCACCCAGGATGACAGGGTAGAGGAAATCAGGATGAAGTATGCTAGCCCAGCAAGCGGGCCGCTTCGCGGGCGTAATAGGTGACGATAATGCCGGCGCCGGCGCGGCGAATCGAGGTCAGCGATTCCATCATGACGCGGTCGCGGTCAATCCAGTTATTACGGGCGGCCGCTTCGATCATGGCATATTCGCCGGAAACCTGGTAGGCCGCCAGAGGCAAGTCGAAGCGCTCGCGGGCCGCGGCAATCACGTCCAGATAGGGCATGGCCGGCTTCACCATGATCATGTCCGCGCCTTCTTCGATATCGGCCTCGATCTCGCGCATGGCTTCGCGCAGGTTGGCGCCATCCATCTGATAGGAGCGGCGATCACCGAACTGGGGCGCGGAATCAGCAGCCTCACGGAAGGGGCCGTAGAAGCCGGAAGCGAACTTGGCCGCATAAGAAAGGATAGGAGCGTTGGGCAGTCCGGCCTCATCGAGCGCCTTGCGGATGGCGCCCACGCGGCCATCCATCATGTCGGATGGGGCAACGATATCAACCCCGGCACGGACCTGAGAAACCGCGGTCCGGGCCAGCAGTTCCAGAGTAGCGTCGTTGAGAATTTCGAATTCCTGGCCGGCGGTATGGGCCGCGGCCAGCGCGTCGATGGCCTTCATCTTGTCTTCGGGCTTCACCGCCAGGGCAGCCATCGAATTCTTCGCCGCCGCTCCCAGCGATTGCGGGGATTGGGGCGTTCGCACGACGCCGCAGTGTCCGTGAGACATGTACTCGCACAGGCAAACATCGCCCATGATGATGAGGTCAGGCACTTCGCGCTTAATGGCCCGGGCAGCCTGTTGAACCATTCCGTTTTCCGCCCAGGCGCCGGTGGCAACCTCATCTTTGGACTCAGGCAATCCGAATAGGATGATGGCGGGAACGCCCAGAGATGCGGTCGCTCGCGCCTCTTTCGCCGCTTCATCCACGGAAAGGTTGAACACGCCCGGCATGGACCGGACTTCCTTGCGCACACCTTCACCCGGGCAAACGAACAGGGGGTAAACCAAGGCCTCAGGGGTGAGCCGGGTCTCGCGCACCATGGCGCGCAGGCGCTCGTTCTGGCGCAACCGGCGGAGGCGTGTGACCGGGAAGGTCATGGGGTGATTCTAGCAGGACGCCTAGTCTTCAGTCGTCAGTCCTCAGCCAACCGATGCAGCCCCCGACGACCGACGACTGCTACTCACCGACGACTGGTACTAAAGTAATGCTTTGTCTTGCCCGAAACTGATCGGCTGCAACCTCAGCCACTAAAATGCGGAATATCTAATGATCTCGAAGTGTCAATGGCGGATCGCCGGCATCGTAGGCGTAACACTGATCTATGCCAGCGTGTCGTTGACCATGCCGGCCGGGTTCGGCTTGCTCGCCTTCGGCGATATTGTCCAGTTTTCATTGCTGTTTCTTGCCTTCCTGCTCATGGTGACGAACGCGGTTTCGACCCGCGGCCAGGTTCGGTTGTTCTGGGGGCTGATGGCTCTGGGCTGTCTGTTGTGGTCAACGAACCTGGGCTTGTGGACGCTGTACGAGGTGATCCTGCGACGCACCCTTCCGGATCCCTTTATTGGGGATGTCGTCCTCTTTGTGCACGTGATCCCCTTCATGGCGGCGGTGGCGTTGCGTCCCCACCTGTCGGATGAAAAAAAACTCTACTTCAGTACGTTGACCTTCCTGATGCTGCTGGTGTGGTGGGTTTTCCTGTACGCCTTCATTGTTTTTCCCGACGAGTATGTAGTCCTCAACGTGGCTCTCTACAGTCCCCACTATGATCTGCTTTATCTGGTGGAAAATATGGCATTCCTGATGGTGCTGGGCATACTGGCATGGAATGCGCGGAGCGCCTGGAAACAAATCTACCGGAACCTGTTCGTGGCTTCGGGACTTTACGCGGTAAGTTCCCTGGTACTGAATGGCGCCATCGCTCGCGGGCAATATTACACCGGCAGCATCTATGACATCCCGCTCATTGCTTCAATTGGCTGGATGATCTGGGCCACCCTTCTGGCGCGGGAATTGAAGCCTCCGTCGGAGCCGGCACCGTCAGAGCTCTCGCGATGGCAAATGTTGGCTCCCCGGCTGGCCATGCTGGCCATGCTTTCGCTCCCAGTGATGGGATATTGGGCGTGGTTTCGCGACACATCGCCGCCCAACCTGCGCCAGTTCCGCCTCCTGGTCACGCTGGCCGCGATGCTGGTGCTGGGGATGTTCGTATTTCTTCGCCAATTCCTGATGGACCGGGAACTGGTGCGGCTGCTGGAAGAATCGCGCTCCAGCCTGGAAAATATGAAGCGGCTGCAGACCGAACTGGTGCAGCGGGAGAAACTGGCGTCGCTCGCCCAGCTGGTGTCAGGAGCGGCGCACGAGATCAACAACCCCCTGGCCGCGATCCTGGGATACTCCGAGTTGCTGGCAGCGCAGGCGGGTCTGGAATCGGAACAGGCCAGCATGGCGCGCAAGATCGGACAACAGGCCAGGCGGACCCGGGAACTGCTGTCCAGTCTGCTCAGTTTTGCCCAGCAGTCGCCCGGGGAAAAGACGCTGCTGGATATGGGATCGATCGTACAACGCGCCCTGCAAATGAAAATGCTGCGCACGGAAAACAAGGACATTCATGTGGAAAGCCGGATTGCTCCCGGGCTCCCGCAAATCTGGGGCAACGTCAATCAACTCTTCCAGTGCTGCGTGGAAATTATCGGGAACGCGACTGACGCTCTGGAAGAGGTGGGCGGAGGGACCCTTTCTGTCAGCGTGATCGAGGAAGGTGACGAGGTGGTGATGGAGTTTTCCGATTCCGGCCCCGGCATCCGGAACCCGCAGCGTATTTTCGACCCTTTCTATACGACCAAGGCTGTCGGGAAAGGCATGGGCCTCGGGCTGAGCGTCACTTATGGTGTCGTCCAGGACCACCATGGACAAATCAGCTGTGAGAACCGGCCTGAAGGTGGAGCGGTTTTCGAACTTCGCTTCCCTGCAGCGAAGCAGCCGGCACGGAGGATGGCCGGAGCCGCTCAGGCCTAGGGCTGGTTTCTGGTTTCGATACGGCGGGTCGTGGAACTCTGAGAACCGAGAACTGAAATCTGAATTTCGTTTTCCCCAGTCGCCCTTCGCTGCCTACGGTATTTGCCCAGGAATCTGAAATCCAGCTCCGAAATCTCAAATTCATATTCTGGACAACCGGAACCCGCGACGGTATCCGCCCCGACGTACGGCCCTTCTTGTAACATGAAGGCGATGCCGTCCGCTCTCATCCACAGCAGTGCCCGGGTGCTGGAGTTCGAGTCTCTGCTCGACTTGATCCGTGGATACGGATGTTCGCCGCTGGGGCAGGAGCGGGCTGCTGCGCTGGCTCCATCCCTCGATCGCCGCTGGATCGAAAACCAGCACCAGCTCACCAGCGAAATCCGCGAATTCCGCCGGGTGGGCGGGCGTTTCGAGTTCTCCGGGCTGCTGAACATCTCAACTCCCGTTGAGAAGGCGCGCATTGCGGGCGCGGTCCTCGAAACCACCGAGATTCGTGATGTGGTGCTGGTGATCGACCGCGCGGCCGAGTGGCGGGAAATCGCCTTGAGCCCGCCGGCGGCAATGAAAGTGGAATGGGCCGCGGTAGCGGAGCTTTCATCCGGCATCATCGACTTCACCGAATTCCTGCGCGGATTTCGCAACAAGATCCAGCCTGACGGCACGCTCGAAGACCGCGCTTCGCCGGAACTGGCGCGAATCCGGCGCGAGATCGAACGGCAAAAGCGGACGATCCAGGAGTCGTTGCGAGGCTATTTGCGCCGC
>DATGYF010000715.1:0-8333 GCA_035298145.1 Terriglobales bacterium
TGCTGGAGAGCGAACTGTTCGGTTATGAAAAGGGCGCCTTTACCGGAGCCACCACCAGCAAACCCGGAAAGTTCGAGCTCGCCGACAAGGGAACTCTCTTCCTCGATGAGATCGGCGATGTGCCACCCGCAATCCAGGTAAAGCTGCTGCGGGTTTTGCAGGAGCGCCAGTTCGAGCGCCTGGGCGGCACAAAGACGATCAAAGTGGATGTACGGCTGGTGGCGGCCACCAATCGGGACTTGCGGGCCGCCCTCGAAGACGGCACCTTTCGCGAGGACCTTTACTATCGCCTCAATGTCGTGCCCATCGATATCGCTCCTCTGCGCGAGCACAAAGAGGACATCCCCGAGCTGGTGAACCTGTTTCTCTCGCGTTTCGCTCAGGACTCCGGCAAGAAGCTCAGCGGCATTTCTCCGCAAGCTCTAAAGATGCTGATGGACTATCACTGGCCGGGAAACGTGCGCGAGTTGCAGAACATTCTGGAGCGCGCGTCGGCCTTGTCTGCAGGTCCATTGATTGACGCGGACGACATTCACATTGACACACGCGCCGGCAAGACGGCCGATTTCCCGTCCGGCTTTCTTCCCGAAGGTATGACCCTGGAGCAGTGGGAGGACGAGATGATCCAGGAAGCCCTGCGCCGCGCTCAAGGCAACAAGAGCCAGGCCGCGCGCCTGCTGGGGCTCTCGCGCAACGCCCTACGCTACCGGCTGTCAAAAATCGGCATCGGTGACGATCCGGAAAAAGATAACGAGGAATAGCCGGTGGATATCCGCGCTGGTGAGATGTCGGTCTTCGGCCCCGAGGGCTGCCCTTGGGCCTACTTTCGGCGGCATGAAAACGGCCGCATTTCAATCAGACGATTGAACCTGCAGCACCGACGGAACGGCTCGGGGTCGCTTGCACCCATTTTGCTGGCTGCACCCGCCAGCTCGACATCCCCACGGCGTGAATGCGAGGACATCGAGCTGCGTTAAAAAATGCAACTACTGCTTGTCGTAAATTGCTTTGCTGGTGACTTTCTTGCCTTCCGCATTCTTACCTGATGCGGTCAGGGTGCGAGTCTTGCCGTCCGCGGAAACCACGATTCGCGCGCTGGTTGTGACGGTGCCCCCCTTCTTGTTTTCCAGGGTCAGGGTGTGGTCGTTGACTCTGGTATAGGACCGAGTGTCCGCGTTGGGATCGCCGGTCAGAGGATAGTCTTTGCCATCGAACTTACCCGTCCACTCGGTCTGCACGGCGCTGCCGTCGCCACTGGTACCGTCGGTCGTGACTTTCACGTTGTCACCCTCCGCGGTGTACGTGACGGTGGTGTTCTTCATCATCCCCGCGGGGATCTTCGACTTGGCTTCGTTGAGCTTCCACGTACCCATCTGCGGGTTCTGAGCGAAACTCAAAGATAATCCGACAAAGCACACTACAACCGCCAGAACGATCGATCTTGTTTTCATGTTGTCTCCGGTTTGCGAAGCGAGAATGTGATTGATTGATGCGTCGCAAGTCTATTCCAGTGGCATAGGTTGAGCAAGCCGCTGTACTCGGGGCTGAAGTCAGAGCTTCGCGCTCGACCCCTCGGTCAGATTAGCCTTAAGATCAGAACCATCCGGGTTTTCATCGCCAGGTTATGCAAGCAATCCGGGGGTTGGCTCTGCTTGGAAAGCGGCAAGTAGAACTGAGGAGTCAACGCTGAAGCCACCAATTCCCCTGAGCGCGACCACTTTGCCAGGAGCCGCCAATCTGTTTCTCAGCGGTCCGTTTGAGCATGTCTTCCAAGGTCTTGCCGTTGAAGTCCGCCATCGCAGCGTTCCACGTACCCGAGACGGTTCTGCCCTTCATTATTCGGGCTGACCAGGTACCTCGCCAGCCGCTTGCTGATTTCCGGGCTGACCAAGTGCCTTCCAGGACGACTTGATTGCTCTCGCCGAAAAGCGCCCAGGAACCACTAGCTGCGTTCCTGGCGGCGGGCAGGACCTGAGCGGACCAACGCCCTCGGAGGAATCTTTTTTGCCCGGCTGTTGCTATCCAGCTTCCGTTCAGCGCAGAGGGAGTTTGCTGGGCCACAGCACACGAGGCGAGCAGCAGAGTTACAGCCAGTGTCCACTTTTTCATCGGTAATACCGCACCCGCGGGTTCGCCATGGTTCAAAATTCAATCATACTTGCAGCGCCGATCCGGTCCATGAGGGCCATGGCGGTATTCCATGCTGACAATGTGCCGTCCGCACGCTGCAAAGAAGCCCGCGACAGATCGTTAATCCTGCTCATGCCTGACCAGAACTTTCGACCGTTATGCCGGGGTGTCAGCCAATTCGCTATAATTCGGGCTCGGGCCTTCCTGGAATGTGACTACAGAAACGAAGGCTCAGGGAAACCCTGCACGGAGTGTGAACACACGGAGCAAGCCGTACTCCAAAGATGTAGAGAGGATCGCTAGCCAATACTGTGGAAGCACAAAAGCCGTCGGTGTTAATTCGAGCATTCAACCGGGCGCACAAAGACGTAGTAGAACGTCTGTCAGGCGTAGATTTTGCCCCGATTCCACCCGGGGATATTCTTGCTACCTGGGAAAAGACGGAGCGGGAGATCCTGCTTGAGACCAACCGAAAGCATGATTGGGAACATCGCAATAGTCCATGGTTCCGTTTGTACTACCATTTCTGCTGAAAAGTGGCGTCGTACTGCTTCGGAGCCAGCCCGATCGTGGCCGCGTGATGGTCGGGCGTGGAATAGCTTCCGGTGGCTGAAAACCACCACTTCTGGCTGAGCCCAGCCAGGGTCGCTCGCCGGTCCCGTCCACCCAAATTATAGTTCCTCCAAGTTACTCAGACAAAAAGACTTGCTTCGGCGCTTCGGGGACCGTTTGGCATGGCACATGCATTGTCAACCATGCGCGAGTTCTCTTTCGCGAGAGGTGGGGCCATGAAAAACCGACTGTTATTGATGGTGGGAGTGCTGATTTTTGGCCTGTGTGCAATGTCCGTGGCGCAGGACCAATTTACGCAGGAGGATTCTGACGTCCGATCCAGCGTGGGACGCGTCAGCCTGATTCACGGCGATGTCTCCACGCAGCGCGGTGATTCCGGAGATTGGGCGACGGTGGTGTTGAACCAACCGATCGTGAGCAGTGACAAGGTTTCCACCGGCGCGGGCTCTCGGGCCGAAGTGCAGCTTGACCATGGAAACATTGTGCGCCTGGGCGATAACACGCTGGCCGGCGTTGCAGGCCTCTCCCGGAGCCAGATCCAGATCCAGGTTGACCGCGGACTGATCGACTATTCGGTTTTCAAGGGCAGCGATGCCGCGGTGGAGATTGATACGGCGAACGTCGCCATCCGTCCCGATCAGAGGGATGGTGTTTATCGCATCGAAGTGAATTCGGAAGGCGAGACCTCGGTCATCGTCCGCAAGGGCTCCGCCCAGATTTCCACGCCCCAGGGCAGCACACAGGTCGAGCAAGGCCAGATGGCTATCGTGCGCGGCGTGGGAGACGACACGCAATACAAGTTGGAAAACGCGCCCGCCAAAGACAGCTGGGATTCGTGGAACATCGACCGTGACCACACGATTCTCAGCGCGCAGTCGTGGAAAAATACCAATCGCTACTACGTTGGCTCGGAGGACCTCGATACGTATGGACGCTGGGTGACGGTGCCGGACTACGGTCCGGTCTGGGCGCCGGCGGCAGGCCCGGGGTGGGCGCCATATCGCAGCGGACGCTGGGTGTGGGAGCCGGGTTGGGGCTGGACATGGGTTTCGTATGAGCCGTGGGGTTGGGCGCCGTATCACTACGGGCGCTGGTTCGTTTACAACAGTTCGTGGGTGTGGTGGCCGGGGCCGGCCTACGGATATCCGGGATACCGCCCGGTGTGGGCGCCTGCGTATGTCTCCTTCTTTGGTTTTGGCGGCGGAGTGGGCGTCGGATTCGGATTCGGTTCAGTTGGCTGGCTGCCGATCGGGCCTTGCGACACGTTCTATCCCTGGTATGGCCGTTACCGCTCGCACTATAACGTAGTGAACGTCACCAACATCAATGTCTATAACCGCCGGGGGTTTGGCGGTATCGCTCCCCTTCGCCGGGGTGGCGCCTATTCCAACGTGCGGCTGGCCTCGATGAACTCCAGAGTGCGAGAGGGTATCTCAACCGTTCCGGCAGGGCACTTTGGCACGGGACGCTCCGCGGCGGTGGCGGTGAACAGTGAAGTCTTTCGCAGCGGGCGCAGGATCGAGGGCAATCTTCCGGTGGTCCCCACGCGTGCGGCACTGTCGGCAAGCAACCGGCCGGCGGCGGCGTCCACAATACCGCGGGGCAGGACGCAAGACCGGTTCTTCTCGAAATCGCGGCCGGCGGCCACTCCGCGATCTTTCGACAACGAAGTCTCGCGCATGCGGCAGTCGATCCAGCGTAGCGGCGCCGAAAATGCATTTGCCAGGGGCAACGGGAGCAACCAGAACTCCGCGAACAGCAATGGGCGCGGTTCAGTTGCACGGCCCGCGCCGGGAGTTCGTACCAGCTCTTCTGCTGTGCAGCAGGCTGAACAGGGCGCCAGTTCCCGGGACAATCAGGGCTTCAGGCGCTTCGGATCCGGCCCGGGGCAAAACCGGTCCCCAAATGTGCAGACTCAGGGCGGAGCCCGGGGTTCGATGTCCTCGCCGGCAGGCAATGGCGGGATGGCGCGGCCTTCGAATTCTGACGGTTCCGGGTGGCGCAAGTTTTCCAATTCGCCTCCGGCACAGCTCCCAGCAGGCATGAGTCGTCGTCCTACCGAAAGGTCGTTGCCCTCGGGAGTGTCCAATGTTCAGAGTCCGGGAAATTCGCCGAGGCCGGAAGCCTCGACCAGCGGCGGCGACTGGCGGCACTTCACGCCGCAGTCCGGAGGCTCTCCCGATCGCATGAATAATCGCATGAACAGCGGAGGTGGCATGACCAGCGGGCGGGGCGCGGACTCCCCGGCGCGTTACGAGATGTCGCGTCCCCAGATGGAATCGGTTGGAGGACGCAGCATGGGGCAGCCAGCCTCGCGCGGCTACTCCCGGCCTCCTTTGGAAATGAGACAGCCGATCGTGACGCCGCGCGGCGGTGAGGGTGGTGGGACGCGTATGTCAGCCCCATCTCATGGTGGAGGTGGTGGCGGCGGAGGAGGAGGAAATCGCGGCGGCTCGGGAGGCGGCGGCGGGAATCGCGGCGGATCGGGCGGCGGAGGTTCGCACGGCGGCGGCCCGCACGGTGGCGGAGGCCGGCGCTAAGCAAGGCGTTCATTCTCCCTGTGATAGAACAACGGCATCCCTTTGGATGCCGTTGCTTTTTGTGCTACCCTCCACGCCATGCCGGTCACAACCCACCGGAAAATAATGCGCTGGATGCTCGATCATATGCTGTGGGATGCGTCCGGTGCCGCAGGCAGGGGATTCTGGCCGGGCCTGTGGGCGACACGGAAGCTCCTGATTGCTCTGGCGGGATCAGGTGTGCTGACGTGGCGGGAATGGGTCGAGCACCGTCCTCCCGAGATTGTGATCGTTGCGCTTATCCATTTCGTCTTCGTATTCGCGGTGATCGCGCTTCTTGTCTATGCCGGGCTATGGTTCCGTGCCAGGAAGCTGCCCAGTTCGCAGACTCCTCCCTGATCACGCTTAAATTATGACGCGCCAACAAGGTTTAAACTGATTTCCGTGATGGACGAAAGTCGCAAGGGCGGACAGCAGGCCGGGAAGAGAAAGTCCCGCAAGAAGGGTTTCCTGGCGCATCACTCTCTGAGTATTGCGTGCGTCGGCGTCCTGATCCTTTGGATCGTCCTCTATTCCAGCTCGGATCCTAAAACTCACTGGGGATCGTTTTTCGGAAACGCCATCGCTGACTGGTCGGGTGTAGTGGTCACAGTCATAGCCACTAAGTATCTCTATGAACGTGGCTCTGCCGAGAGCAGGGAGCCGCCCCTTAATCTTAAGGGTCCGGTCTGGGAAGCGATAACCGACCACTCCCTGACACTATTTCTGTTGATCACCGGTGCTTGCTGGGTCGCCGTCTATAAACACGCCGACCCAGATTCGAAGTGGGGACAGGTAGCCGGAAATATAGTCTCGGAATGGACCCAGATTCTGGCCCTGGTGATTTTGACCAAGCGCCTGTTCGAGACCCACTCCAAGGAGAGCAAGAGATAATCTCGCCCTTCAGACCCTGCCCGTGAGCGCCAGTATGACCACGATCAGCAGAACCAGTCCCAATCCGCCGCTGGGGATGTATCCCCAACTGCTGCTGTACGGCCAGGTGGGAAGGGCGCCGAGCAATAACAGAACCAGAACCACAATCAAGATTGTTCCCATGGAAATCCTCCTCGCAATTTATTAACAGCCAGTTTGCTGGATAAAGTTACAGGCGGGGCAGGGCGGGGACAATCAGGGCATTCCTGTAATCAAAGAAGCATCTCCACGTAGATTTGCATGCTAAATGGAGGACGGGCGTCCCCGCCCGTCTGGGTTGCGCAAGGACGGGCGAGGACGCCCGTCCTCCATTAAAGAAAGATCTACTGATGGATCCGTGCCGCCCAGCCTCCACCGGGGGCGAGAGCTATTTTCAGCCTGGTGTCCCGGGTAATCTGGGTCCTGGTCCTCTTGTAGTCGCTGGCCATGCGGTCGGCGTTGGCGCCGTCCGCGTACGCTTCCAGCCAGAAAGTCCCGGCAGGCAGGAAGGAGAAGTCCACTTCCAGGTTGCGCCCAGTCCAGTTGGTCATGGCGCCGACATACCAATCCTTGCCGCTTCTGCGAGCGACCAGCGCATATTCAGCGATGCGGGCGTCGAGCACTTTCGTGTCATCCCACACGGACGGAACGGGAGCCAGGAATTCCATTATCTCCGGCTCCCGCAAGTAGTTCGATGGACTATCGGACAGCATCTGCAGCGGGCTCTCAAACACCACGTACATACCCAACTGGTGGCAGCGCGTCCCCAGGCTCATGGGGCGATCGAAGACGGGAGAGAAGTCCTTCTTGGTCGCGTTCAGCATCGCACCAGGAGTGAAATCCATCGGCCCCAGAAACATGCGGGTGAAAGGCAAAGTGATGTTGTGCTGGGGTTCGGTTTCAGCGCTCCACTTGCTCCACTCCAGGCCGCGCACGCCTTCGCCGCTAATCATGTTGGGCCAGGTGCGGGTCATGGTGATCTGGCTCTGCCCACCGTGAAAATCGACCAGCATGTGGCGCTTGGCCGCCTCGGCGCAAGTCTTGTAATAGAAGTTGATCAGCTTCTGATCGTTGCGCTGCATGAAATCAATCTTGAGGCCTTTGACGCCCCACTTCTGAAATTCGGCGAACGCGGGGTCGAACTGATCGTCGAGCGTCTTCCACACCATCCACAGGATGATGCCGACATTTTTCTGCTTGGCGTATGCCGACAGTTCTTCCATATTCACTTCGGGCACGACTTCGAGCACATTGCCCAGCTTGTACCATCCCTCATCGAGGATGATGTAAGGCATGCCGTACTTGGCGGCAAAATCGATGAAGTACTTGTAAGTCTGGGTGTTGACGCCGGACTTGAAATCGACGCCATCGATGTTGAGCGCATTCCACCAATCCCAGGCTACCTTGCCGGGCTTGATCCAGGACGTGTCCTGTATCTGCGACGGCTTGGCCAGCAGGTACACCAGTGGATTGGTGATCAGGTCGCCGTCCTTTTCAGCAATCCCCAGCAGGCGCCAGGGATAGCTTCGCGTGCCGCGAGTCACGGCGATGTAGTCGGCGGCCTGGGTGACTTTAAAATCGCGGTCCTTTTCCAAAGTCTCTTTGAGCGGATACGGCGGGAAGGTGGCCGCCAGCCCATTGCCGCTGGTGCCGCGCAACCAAAGTCCCGGATAGTCTTCAATATCGGCTTCCGCAACCGCCACTTTCACTCCGTTGGCGGCGTCCACCACAGCGGGCAGGCTGGCAATCGCGCTGGGCGCGATGGTGGCCATGTTCACCGGCAGATAGTGCCGTTCGTTGTGCGAAAAAAAACTCTCTTCCTGCGGATAGTAAACACGATAGTCGCCAGCGAAATTGAAGCTGGATTCCTCGCTGTAAACTTTTACTTCGGCCTGCGGCAAGGAAGTTTCCAGACGATAAGCCACGCCTTCGTTGTAGGCACGAAAGACGACGGCATAATTGCCTTCCATGGTCAGGCGCAGCTCGTTGTAGTTTTCCCGGATTTTTGCGAATTTCTGACGCACCGGCGGTTCGAGCGTGCCGTCGTAGCTGCGCTCCTTGCTGGCCTTGACCTTGGGTTGCAGACCCAGCGTCGTATGATCAATGTCGATAGAGAAAGTGGAATTCTGCAGAAGCGCTGTCCCTTTGAACAGAACGTCA
>DATGYF010000716.1:0-2158 GCA_035298145.1 Terriglobales bacterium
GAGCGGCAGCGTCACCGGGCGGAGGCGGCTCGCTTGCTGGGCGAACTCCCGGACTGCTTTGATCCGCTGCTCTCGAACCTGCTGGCCGACCCCGACCCCGTGGTCGCGCGGGAAGCCATTCACTCCGCGGGAAGACTCCGCAAGCGGCGGCTGGTGCCTGACCTCCTGGACCGATTGTCACATCATGAGCTGCGCGCCGAAGCCGCCAAGGCACTGGGAGAGTTCGGGGACTCTATCGTCGGGGCGTTGCGCGACCATCTCGCTGACCCCTCGGTGGCAATCGAAGTACGGCGAGAAATTCCAGGCATCATGGTGAGGATCGGCACGACGGCGGCTGCGCAAATGCTCATGGAAAACCTTCTGGAAAGCGATACCACCTTGCGCTTTCGCATTATCAGCTCCCTGAACAAGCTGCAACGCCTCCACCCCGGGATCGAAACTGACACCCAGATGTTGGAAACGGTCTTGGCCGCAGAAATCCTCGGACACTACCGCTCCTGTCAGATTCTCGACCAACTGGGGACCATTGAAAACGATGATCCGGTGGCGCGCGCCTTGACCGAGTCCATGCAACAGGAATTGGAACGGGTCTTCCGCCTGCTGGGCCTGCTCTATCCCCATCTTGATGTTCACAGCGCTCATCTGGGTCTGCAGTCCGGGAGCGTAGCCGTTCACGATAATGCGCTGGAATTCCTGGATAGCGTCTTAAAACCTCGGTTACGGGAAATGCTGGTGCCGCTGCTGGATAACAAGGTCACGGTGCACGAGCGGGCTCACCTCGCCCAACGGTTAGTGCGCAGCAGAATCGAAAACCAGGAACAGGCGGTCGCCGCCCTTGTCGCTAGCGATGATCCCTGGCTAAAGTCCTGCGGCGCTTATGCCGTGGGCGCACTGGGCCTGAGATCTTTAGAAGATCACTTGAATCGATGTCTGAACGATTCCGATCCGCTGCTGCGGGAGACCGCCAGAGCGGCCAAACTCCGTCTGGAGGCGCTGGTTACGAAGGCTTGAAACTTCAGAAGCAGAAAAAGATATTCACTTCGGGGGAATACTCCAATGCGCACGCTTCATCGACAGTGGTTGAGGCTCATCATTGCGGCTGTTTGTTTGATCTTCCCATATCTGGTCAGCGCGGCGGATGAGACTGCTCTCACCAGGGAACAGATCAAGCATTTTCTCCTCAGCGCGAAGATCGTCAGCGGTAAACAATCCACCAAAGGCATTACTCAGCCCTGGCGGCTTACGCTGAGCGATGGCACTTTGACCCATGACGCTTCCTTTCAGGCTATCGACGAACATAAGACCAATGTGACGATGGCGAGCGGCCGGGTTGAAATGAACTTCGTAGATTCCTACAAATACAACATCGCTGCCTGTGCGCTGGCCGAGCTGGTTGGTCTGGATGACATGCTGCCGGTGTACGTGGAACGATCGTGGCACGGCAATGCCGGCTCACTGAGCTGGTGGTTGCCAGCAAAGATGGATGAAGCAGACCGGATCAAACAAAACATAACGCCCTCCGATCCGGATGCATGGAACAATCAGATGTACAAGGTACGGGTCTTCGACCAATTGATCTACGATGACGACCCGAATCTCACGAATGTCCTAATCAGTGAGGACTTCAAGATTTGGAGGGTGGATTTCAGCCGCGCATTTCGGCTGTACAAAGATCTGAGAAACAGCAAAGACCTGGTCCGCTGCGACCGGAGTTTGTTCGAGAAGCTGAAGGCTCTAGACGCGAACGAACTGGCGGCAAAAACCAAGGGGTATCTCAGCAAAGATGAAGTGAAAGCCGTGATGGCGCGACGGGACAAGATCGTGACGCAGTTCCAAAAGATGATCTCTGAAAAAGGTGAGAAAGAAGTGCTGTATTGAAATACCCATTTCGCGCAAGCACGCTTCTAAAACCCCAGTCGGTCTAACTACAACGGGCTAACCCTAGTCCTTCAGCGCTTGCCCCGGACAACCGTTGCCCCGTTCGCCCCAGCACTGGTGGTATGTACCCTGATCGCAGGAAAAAGTCACTAATCTCTTTGACTCATCGCAAGAGCACTGATCGGGTCCTCCGCAACTACTGGCCTCGCCGTCTGATTTGCACTTAGTCCAGGTCTTGTAGTTTCTTGGTAGCGGGTAAACTGCTTCGCACGAAGGTTTG
>DATGYF010000717.1:0-4270 GCA_035298145.1 Terriglobales bacterium
GTTTGTTCGGCTGCCCGTAGCCGAACAGCACACGGAACTGATTGAACATCTGCTGCCCCGTGGTTGGAGTATCGCTGGGCGCCCGGAGATATGCATCTCCACCGCCGATGGTGTATGAACCGAAACGATAGTTTACGAACGCAGTGCTGGCATTGATACGGCTTTGCTTGAAATCGTAGTCGATGTCCCACTCCGCTTCACTGCGGCTGGTGGCCTGGAATTTGAGCCGCGAGATCAGGGGTGAGAGTCGGCGCGCCTCGGTCAGGAAAGCGATGCCGGTGAAGTCCGCGGTGGTGGTGAAGACGTTCCTCTGACCTGGTACCAGGGCCCCACCGAACGTGGGATCGAGAAAATATTTCTGTCCCAGCTCCCAGGTGACGACCTCCCTCACCTGCGGCTCAGCCTGACAGGGAATTCCTCCGCGCTCCAGTTGCCGCTCCCATGGAACCGGGCTCTCTGCCGCGGGATGACCGATGATCAGGGATGCCATGCCGGTGGCGTCGCAATTTTCCGGTTTGTCTGAAGTGCGCTTAGCGTAAAGCCGGTTGACCACCGCATATTCGACTTCACTGGTGTTGCTCAGGATGTCGCGTTCGTCAAAGCGCAGGATGCGGGAGAAATTATCGACGCCGGTGACGTAGCGGTAAATGGCGCGCGGCTCGATGACGTGTTTCCATTTACGGCCCAAAAATTCGCGGTCGTAAACCCGCTCAAGGGCGGGCGGACGAATTTCCACCGATCCCTCGACCGCCCTGCGATTAATGACGTTGCTTTCGGCCACCCCCACTCCACCGCTGCTGGGAATGAGTTGCTGGGTGTAAAAAGTTTCGCGCAAGGACATCTCCGGACGCACCGACCAGCCGTGCAGCACCAGGGGAAGAGAGAGCGTTGGACGGAGGTCAAAGCGGCCGACCAGGGGCGCGGTTCGAAACGAGGGTTCGCTGCGGGAGAGGCCTTCGGCGGCAACGTCGTAGGACCAGTAGAGCGGCGAGCGCCCAATGGCATGGTCCACGCTGGAAGATTCGAAGCTGGGGGCATGGAGGATGGTGATGACATCGCCCGGAGTCGTACTCTCAAAGTTCTGATAGCGCTGCGTGGAGCCGTTATAGAAAAAACCGCGCGTGGCGTTGGAGAGAAAGGCCTCCGATTTCACCTCCGAGTTCACTGCCTGGCTGAAGACGTCATTAAAGGCGAGGCGAAAGACGAAGGAACTCAGATAGTCGATGCTGGCGACGCCGCGGAAGTTGTGCCCAAAGGTATCTTCGGCGCTAAGCTTCACCTCGTGCCCCCCCTGGTCCACCGGCGGAGTTCCGATGCCGCGGTCGAAGACCCCGAAGTAGTTCAGGTACACATAGGACTTTTCGCTCGGTCTTGCGCGGAACTCGATCTGCGGCGCCCATCCCCGCCGGGTGAAATACTCGGCCCCGGCGGTGAGGTCCATGCTGCGATTGATGGCCCAGAAAACTGAATCTCCGAAGATGGTCCCCTTGATCGACGACCTGCCGATGTTAGGGATAAGAAACCCGGTCTGCCTGGGCTCGCGCTCGACCGGGTGAGTGGCGAAAGGAAAATAAAAGACCGGGACGCCCTCAATGCGGAAAGTGCTGTGATAAATGGTGGCATTCCCGCCAACTTCCACAACAACCTTGTGCGCGTTGAACTCCCACTTGGGGCGCGGCAGTTCGCAGGTGGTGATGGTCCCGTCATAGACGACATAGTGGTCCGGGCCGGTCTTCTCCACCACTCCTCCGGAAAAAGCAAAGGGGTTGGTGGTCGTCAAAGTCAGCCGCTTCCCCCGCAACCTCATGCCCGTGGTTCCCACAACATGTTCAAAGCGCCCGGATTCAGCACGAACGTTGTAGGTAGCATGAGTAGCTTCCACATGCTCGTCGTTGGGCCCGCCGTCGAGCACAACATGGCCATCCGCGATCGCTTCTCCGGTGTCGGAGTTGTAATCGACCGAATCGGCATAGAGGATGTAGGTGCCATAGTGGATTTCCGCCTGTCCGCGCAGCTTGAACACGGCGCCATCTTTTTCCTGCTGCAGGGCCCGGATGGTAACGTCCTGCTCTCTCACCGAGGACGGCGCGGAAAGTAACGACGATTGTTCTTTCGGTTTTTCCGGGGCGGAAAGCAACTGGCTGGTTACTACGGGCGGAGCGAGTAGCAGATGACAAACAAACGCCGCCGTGATAAGGAATCGAGTGCGGGATGTCATCGCAAGCGGACGAAACCCCTGGCGAGACAGATCCACGCTGGGGTATGGTGACGTTAGCACGGCTGCAGCCCGGTAGCAAAGTTCAGGACAGAGTTCGGGACAGGCGCATGATAAAGTCCCACCACAAAATTCAGGACAAAGTTCAGGACAGAGTTCAGGACAAAGCCCGGCGCATCCGTGCAGATTGTTTATAGTGATGTGGTTTTCTTCTTGCGGGACCAGTTCATCTCTTGCCGCATAGCAGTCATTCTGCCGCTGGAGTTTCACCGGGACCCGATCATTCCTTCATGAAACCAAGATTCGAACCCGATGTTCCGGCGGACGCAAGCGAAAGCCATTCAGAGATTCTGATCGATCCTGAAGCGTACGATGCCAGCGAGCAGCAATTTGCCGCCAGCCTCGAGTCCAAGGTTTCCCGCTCTCAATCCAGGTTTATCGTGGAAGATGAGCCGCCTAAGGAAACAGAACGCGAGAGGTCCCTTCCCGCGATAGAAAGCAGTCCACAAGTTGCGGAGAGTTCGATGCCGGCGGCCGCGCCAGCCGAGCCGGAGCAAGAGCCGGAGCAGGCGGAGGATCCCGATGGCTGGCGGCGCGAGGTGGCGGAGCGATTAAGTCATTACCGGGCTCGCCGGCGTACGCCAGAGCCACGCTATCCTTCTCTGCAATTGAAGTTCGAGACGGAGCCGAGTTTTAACGCTCCTGCCGAAGCGCCCCAGCCGCCTGCTGCCCCCGCCATACGCCAGACGGTGGACTATGTGCCATCCGCCGCCGCTCCCCGCATCACCCTGGCTGAGCCGGCAAACTATCCGCGGATCATGCCTGCCATCACGGAAACCACCGCCAAGGTCATCGAATTTGCCAGCTACAGTCCCGCGGCCCGGGCACTGGACGAACTGGCCGAACCAGTGCTCGACCGTCCCAGAATCATCGAAGCTCCCGAACTGGTGCCTCCGCCACCAGCCCTCGGCGGCTTTCTGATTGAGCCAGCGGAAGAGCCGGCGAATGAGAGGCGGCCCGGATTCGAGATTCCGCTGCAGGCAGCTCCCATGGCACGACGCGTCGCAGCCACCGCCATCGATGCCTTCCTGGTGATGTCTGCCTTCGCGGCCTTTGCCTATATTTTCTTTCGTTTCACGGCTGAGCTGCCACCGCTGGCAAAGATAGCTGGAAGCGGCGCCCTGCTCATCGGACTGATGTGGTCCGCCTATCAATACCTGCTGCTGGTTTACAGCGGCACCACGCCTGGCTTGAAGCTGGCGAAGCTCGAGCTGCATCGCTTCGACGGCAGTCCGGTCCCGCTGCGGCTGCGCCGCTGGCGAGTGTTGACGTCTGTCCTGTCCGGCCTGTCGCTCGGCTTGGGCTACGCCTGGTGCTTCCTCGACGAAGACCGGCTCTGCTGGCACGATCGCATTACACGAACCTACATGGCGCCGAAGAACAGGTAGTGGGATTTTGTGTGGGGACGGGTCTCCGACCCGTCCAGGCCGAGCGCAGCTCGGCTAGTTTGTGTGGCGCGGGCGCCCCCGCCCGCGTGTCTGATTGCGGTGCCGCTCATGCAAGTGTTCGGCCGCGCGGCCGAGGGCAAGATGCCCTCGGGACAGCCGGCGGGACGCCGGCGCTACAAAACCCGCTCCGCCGGGCGAGTGCCCCGCCCTACGTGGGCTGTTTTGTCTGCTAACATCTTTTGGTGACTTCTCCCGTCCGCGTACGTTTCGCACCCTCTCCCACCGGGCATCTCCACGTTGGTAATGCGCGTACGGCGCTGTTCAATTGGCTTTTCGCCCGAGAGAAAGGCGGCACCATGGTGCTGCGGATCGAGGACACGGACGTCGAACGCAGCGAGGCCCGCTTTGAAGATCAGCTCATCGCCGACCTCAAGTGGCTGGGTCTCGACTGGGACGAAGGGCCCGACCTGGGCGGACCGTACGCGCCCTATCGTCAGTCCGAGCGCCTGGATATTTACCGCGAGCACGCCGAGCGCCTGATCGCCGAGGGCAAGGCCTATCTTTGTTTCTGCAGCGAAGCGGATCTGCAGAGAGAGCGCGACCGGGC
>DATGYF010000718.1:0-7915 GCA_035298145.1 Terriglobales bacterium
CAGGCTGCCCGCCTCCAACCCGCGCTGCCCGATCCGCATTTCCATCTCGGACTGGCCTACGAACGGACTGGCCGGACGAATGAGGCCATCGCCGAATATCATGAGGCCCTGCGCCTTGACCCCGCGATGCTCGAAGCCCGCTACGGGCTAAGTGCGATTTGCGCCAAAATCGGCGATCTTGAGGGAGCCATCCGCCTGCTGCGCGAAGTGATCAAAGCCGCCCCCAACTTCGGCGAAGCCCACTACAATCTGGGACTGAATTTGTGGAATAAATACAAAAGCTCGATGGGACTCAGGCAGAAGGCGGACCTTGACGATGCCCAGAATGAATTAAAGACCGCCAGCCAGCTCCAACCCCGCCAGCCGGCAATCTATTTCGCACTGGGTCAAGTCATGGCGGACCGGGGTGATCTGGTATCCGCGGTGGAGAACCTGCAAAAAGCGGTTGAGCTGAATGCCGCCAACCCGGAGTATCACTATAATCTCGGACTCGCACTCCGCCTGAAAGGCGATATGGACCCAGCCGGCGCCCAGTTTCGCGAGGCCATCCGGCTCGATCCGAACCATGCCCTGGCTCATCGCTCCCTGGGATTGGTGTTGCGCGAAGGCGGAGATTTACCCGCTGCGGCGGCCGAACTTCGCCTGGCCGTGGCCCAGCGTCCGGATGATGCTGAAGGCCATCACATCCTCGGAACCGTGCTGCTCAAATTGAACGATGTTACCGGAGCCACAGAGGAGTTCCGTCGCGCCATCAACCTTGATCCTTATCTCGCGCAAGCCCACGCCAGCCTGGCGCAGGCTTTGCAAAGGGCTGGCCAGAAGGATGAGTCCCAGAAACAACTGGCCGAGCTGGGAAAGCTCAATCAGGGAACCGCCAATGTCGGACGGGCCATGATTCTGGTGGAGACTGCCGAGGGCCACATGAACAATGGTCAACTATCCAACGCCGTCGGCGAGCTGCAGGAGGCGGTCACGCTCAGTCCCGATTTCACCGAGGCCCACTACCAGTTGGGCCTGGCCCTGGCGCAATCTCCCAACGGTTCCGCGAAGGCCGAAGCCGCCTTCCGCCAGGTTCTACAGTTGAATCCAAATCATGCTCCCGCTCATTTTCAATTGGGAGTTCTGCTGGCTGCTCGGGGTGACAAAGCACCAGCTTCCGCCGAACTCCACAAAGCTGTACAACTGGCCCCCGGCTTGAGTGAAGCTCACCGCGCTCTGGCCCGGCTGGCTGTCGATTCCGATGATTGGCCCACGGCAGTGCAGGAATTCCAGGCGGTTGTGGCGTGGAATCCGGAGGACGCAGCCGCGCACTATGATTTGGCCAAAGCCTTGAAGTCCCGCGGCCAACTCGACCAGGCAGCGCACGAGCTGCAAATTGCGCAAAGACTGAATCCCGCCCTGCCTGCTCCTCGTTAGCAGGATTCCGGCGCAGGGATTGAAATTGTGCTGCACCTACAGGTTCAAGACTTTTAACAGGAGAGACCACACATGCGATCAGATGTTTCACGTCGTGAGTTTATTGCCGGCCTGGGATTACTGGCTGCCGCCAGGGGCAAGCTTTCAGCCACTCCCTTCCCATCCCCTTCTGGCTCCGAGACCCCGCGTCTCGGCAAATCGCCGTTCAAGATTGCCGTCATCAACGACGAGATTTCGCAGGACTTCGGCCACGCCTGCGAAATCGCCTCGCAAAAGTTTGGCATGGAGTGGATGGAACTGCGCAGCATGTGGAACAAGAATATCGCCGCTCTCGACGCCAATGAAATCGCGGAGGCGCAACGCATTTTGAAAAAGAACCGCCTGCGCGTCACCGATATCGCCAGCCCGCTCTTCAAAGTGGACTTCGCCGGCGCGCCGAAATCGAAGTTCAGCCCGGAACACGATCAGTTCAACGCTAACTTTACTTACGACCAGCAGGGTGAAGTTCTCGATCGCGCGATTGAGTTGGCCAAAAAGTTCTCCACCGACCGCATCCGCTGCTTCGACTTCTGGCGCCTCGATGACCAGACCCCCTACCGCAAGGCGATGAATGATCAGCTGCAGCAGGCGGCCGAGAAACTGCGCAAGATTGGGCTGATCCTTATTCTCGAAAACGAATTTGCCTGCAATACCGCCACTGGAGCTGAATCTGCCAAGGTCCTCAGCGGCGTGCCGTCGCCGGCTTTCATGCTCAACTGGGACCCCGGCAACGCCGCCATGTTCGGCGAGACGCCATATCCGGACGGCTACAATCTGCTGCCGAAAAACCGCATCGGTCACTGCCACTGCAAAGACGCGATCAAAACGGCCAAGGGCGTGGAATGGGCAGCCATGGGCAAAGGCATGATCGACTGGGTGGGTCAATACCAGGCACTCAAGCGCGACGGCTATCACCACGTCGTGAGCCTGGAGACTCACTGGCGCGGCGCCGGCACTCCCGAGGCCTCAACCATCGAAAGCTGGGCGGGAATGAAAGGTGCGCTGGAGAAAGCAGGGGCGCTCTAGTGGGCGGGCTGCCCGTTTTACAAGGGGGAAGGACGCCGATCGAAATAAATAGGGGAGCGGGCGCAAGTTCACTCTGGCCTCGTAGCGCCGGCGTCCCGCCGGCTGTCCGGAGGGCGTCCCGCCCTCCGCTGGATCTCAACCAAAACCAGGCGGGCTCTGCCCGCCCATCGGGCCGGCAGGATGCCGGCGCTACCCCCAGGAAAACCCGCTCGCGCTTTAGCGCCTGAGATCTCGCTTTTCCAGCGATGGGTTTATCGTTCAATCGCAAACAGTGGGATAATTCAACTTCAGCCGCAACACAGGAGAAGAGAGCCGAGCCTGAAAACCGTGACGACGAACACAAGCCCGCTGCTCTCTCGGGACGAAGCCCGCCAGATCGTAGCCCAGGCGGCCGCCAGCCTCAACCTCACTGGCAAACGTGTGCTCACCATCATTCCCGATGGCACTCGCACCATGCCCATGCCCCTGATGTTCCGGCTTCTGCAGGAAGAAATCGGCGTGCGGGCTGCGGCTTGCGACTACCTTGTCGCGCTTGGCACTCATCCCCGGATGAGCGAGGCTCAGCTTACCCGGCACATGGGACAGCCTGTCATCAACGGAATGTGCGGCAAGGCCCGGGTCGTCAATCACCGCTGGGACCTTCCTGAGACATTTGTGGACCTGGGCACGATCTCCGCAGACACCGTGTCCGAAGCCTCCGGGGGCCTGCTGTCGGAAGCGATCCTCGTCAAGATCAATCGCCTGCTCTTCGATTACGACCAGGTGCTGATCTGCGGCCCGGTCTTCCCCCACGAGGTGGTGGGCTTTTCAGGAGGAAACAAATATCTGTTTCCGGGCGTCAGCACCGGAGAAATGATTAACCAGACCCACTGGCTCGGCGCTCTGCTCGGAAGTTACAACCTGATCGGTACCGCCTGCACTCCGGTGCGCGCTCTCATCGATCGCGCCGCAGAAAAAGTGACTGCGCCCATCGCCTGCTTCGCGCTGGTGCTGAGACAGCAGGAAATTGCCGGCATGTATTTCGGTACGGCACGAGATGCCTGGAAGGCCGCAGCCGCACAATCAGCGCAAGAACACATTCAATGGGTAGAGCGACCGTTTCGCCGCGTATTGTCGGTCTTGCCTCGGATGTACGACGACATCTGGACCGGCGCCAAGGGCATGTACAAACTCGAGCCCGCCATCGCGGACGGCGGCGAGGTCGTGCTCTACGCTCCGCACATAACGGAATTCAGCTACACCCACGGAGCTTTTCTCGACCGGATCGGCTATCACTGCCGCGACTATTTTCTCAAACAATGGGAGCGGTTTGCGGACGTGCCTCGAAGCGTGATTGCTCACTCCACGCACCTGATCGGGCAGGGCAGCTACGATGCCGCCAGCGGGGTGGAGAACCTGCGGATAAAAGTCACCCTCGCCACCGGCATTTCCGAAGAACGCTGCCGGCGCTTGAACCTCAACCACCTCGATCCCCAAACTATCAGGCTGGAAGACTGGCAGGAACGCGAAGATGAAGGCATCAAGCTGATTCCCCACGCCGGCGAGATTCTTTACCGGCTTTTGAATCAGCCCGTTCGAACCAGTAGCTCGAGTGGCTATTGAACTGAGCTGGCGACGTTGGAGAAGACGTTATTGGCGTTCGAGCCGACCAGGCGTATCGTCCCTACCACCAGGACCAGAATCACCGCCAGCATGACCGCGTACTCGGCGATGTCCTGCCCCTGGTCTTCGGACCAAATCCTCTGAATGAACTCGCTCATGACCGACCTCCATGGCTCCAAATATTCTCGATTAGGAACCCATCATGAACGGATAGTCCCCGATTGTCAATTGGTCATCTGTGAATTAAGTGCACTTTTTTGCATACGGCGAAACGCCTGCTGGGCCTTGGTTCTGGAGGGTTTGGCGAGTCACAGCGGCTGAGGTTGAGGTAACAACCGTAACCCATTACCGTACACCAGCCAGCCGCGAAGACCTAACGTAGAAGCTCCGCCGCCGAGCGCGAAGCGTATTCCAGAATTCTTCCGGGAAGCAGACCCAGGTAAAGCGTGGCCGCTACGCTGATGGCGAGCGCCGCGCCCAGGGCGGGCGGAACCGGAGTGGCCGGCACTTCCTCCCGTGCTTCCCGCATATACATCATCACGATGATGCGCAGGTAGTAGTACGCGCCCACCGCGCTGTTGAGCACGCCGATTATGGTGAGTCCAACCAGGTTGGCTTGCAGCGCAGCGCTGAACACGTAAAACTTGGCGAAGAAACCGCCCGTCATCGGAATTCCGATCAGGGACAGCAAGAATATCGTTAGCGTGGCGGCGAGCAGCGGCGAGCGGCGGCCCAGGCCGGCGTAATCGTCCAGGGTGACAAAACGTTCTCCCGCGCCTGCCAGGTGACTGACCACGGCAAACGCGCCCACATTCATGGCTGCATAAGAGGCCGTGTAAAACATCGCGGCGGGAATTCCATTGTTGGGCAGCGCGGCAAATGCCACCAGCACATATCCGGCGTGGGCGATGGAAGAGTAGGCCAGCAGCCGTTTAACATTTTGCTGCACCAGCGCGCCTACGTTCCCCAGGGTCATGGAAAGCGCCGCCGTCACCCAGATCAGACCCATGCGTCCGGGAGCATGGGCTTCAAACATCAGACGCAGCAGCACGGCAAACGCCGCCGCTTTGGGTGCGGTGGACATGAAGCCGACTACCGGCGCCGGAGCGCCTTCGTAAACGTCAGGCGTCCATACATGAAATGGAGCAGCGGCCACCTTGAAACCGAGTCCTACGAACATGAAGGCCACGCCGGCATAGGCCAGCAGCGGAATCTGGTTCGATCGCAACGACTCGCCAATCACCGCAATGCTGGTGGACCCGGTGGCGCCGAACATTAACGCTACTCCGTAAAGAAAGAATGCGGTGGCAAACGAACCCAGCAGGAAATATTTCAGCGAAGCTTCGCTGCTGATCGCCGCCCGCCTCCTGAAACCGGCCAGAACGTAAGTGGAAATCGAAGAAATTTCCAGCGCGATGAAGATCAGCACCAACTCAACCGCCGACGACATCAGGCACATGCCGACAGCACCGAAAAGAATGAGCCCGTAGTACTCACCCGCCCGGATCCGCTGCACTTCCATGTATTCGTAAGAACTGAGGATGACGACAGCCGCGATCGCGGTAATCAGTACATGGAAGAAAGTGCTGAACGCATTCACCTTGACCATGCCCCAGAATCCCAAGCCAGGGTATTGCGACTGGTAGAGAGCAGAAGCAATCGCGGCCACCGAGCCGATCAAGGCAATGAAGCCCAGCAGTCTCTGGCTCCGGCGCTCATCCACCAGCGGATCGAGCACCATGATGAGCATGCCGAACAGGGAAAGCACAATTTCCGGCAGGATGCGAACGTATTCCACGCCCTGGGGCAGCGTTTGGCCGATTCCTGCGGGGTTCACTGGCCGACCACCTTGCTGGCCAGTTCCGCAAATGGCGCCAGTGCAGTTTGGACGGCCGGATCAATGGCGTTCAGCCAGAGCAGAGGCGCCACTCCCATCACCAGCGCGGCCGCGGCGGCGGGCACAAGTGCAATTCGCTCGCGCAGGTCCAGGTCAGGCAATTTCTCGTTCACCTGATGCGTTACCTTGCCGAAGAAAATTCGTTGATACATCCAGAGCAGGTAACCCGCACTCCAGATCACGCCGGTCGCACCCAGAATTCCGTAAACCGCGCGATCCTGAAACGCTCCACTGAGCACCAGAAATTCCCCGATAAATCCGTTCAACAATGGCAGTCCCACCGATGCCAGCACGATGAAGAGAAAGAAGCTGGCATACACCGGCATCGGGGTCGCCAGGCCGCCGAATTCGGAAATGTCATAGGTGTGACGGCGCTCGTACAAAGCGCCGGCCAGCATGAAGAGCGCGCCGGTCGAGACTCCGTGTGCCAGCATCACAAACGTAGCCCCATCCAGCCCAGCCTGGGTAAAGCTGAAAATCCCCAGCACCACAAATCCCAGGTGACTGATCGAGGAATACGCAATCAGCTTTTTCATGTTGGGCTGGACCAGCGCCACCAGCGCGCCATAAACAATGCCGATCAGCGCGAGAATCATCACCCACCAGGCGTTGGCGCGGGCCTGGTCGGGAAATAATCCCAGGTTGAAGCGCAGCATGCCGTAGGTCCCCATCTTGAGCAGCACGCCGGCCAGCAGCACCGATCCGGCGGTGGGCGCCTCTACGTGCGCATCCGGCAACCAGGTATGAAAAGGGAAGAGCGGCACCTTGACCGCAAATGCAACGAAGAATCCCAGGAAAAGCCACCGCGCCGCGCTGGTGAAACCGGCAACCTGTCCGCAGCGGATCGCGTTCTGGATAGTCACAAAGTCGAAGGTCCCGACCCTGGCGTAGAGCCACAGGATCGCCGCCAGCATGAACACTGAGGCAATCATGGTGTACAAAAAGAATTTCACTGCTGCATAAACTTTGCGCCCGTGACCGTACATTCCGATCAGCAGGGCCATCGGAATCAGGGTCGCTTCCCAGAAGAAATAAAACAGGAACAGGTCCAGCGAAACGAACACGCCGATCAGCGCCGTTTCCAGGACCAGCAATAGGATGAAGAATTCTTTCACCCGCTCGTCAATCGATTTCCACGAGATCAGCACACACAACGGAGTCAGAAAGGTGGTCAGCAATACCAGCCACATGGAGATTCCGTCCACCCCCATGTGGTAATGAATGTTGGGCGTGGGAATCCATGCATGGTCAAGTTCATACTGGAATCCGCCCTGGGCCCGGTGAAAGTGCACCGGCAGATGCAAGGACAAGACAAAATTCAGCAGGGTTACAACCAGGGAAAACACCCGGATGTCACGATGACGCCGCGGCAACAGCAGAAGCAGGAGCGCACCCGCCAGCGGGATGAAGGTCACCAGCGTGAGAATGATGGGACTCCATCGGTCCATGCCCATGGGATGGAGACTCATCGGGTTCCCATCCAGATCATGTAGGCGATGACCACGGCGGCGCCGGCTGCAACCCATCCAGCGTACGAGCGCAGGTTGCCGGACTGCATGTGCCGCACCGAATCAGAAACCTCGCGCGCACCATGTGCGCTGTTGTCCAGCGCGGCATCAATCACGTCCTGGTCAATGCCGTGCCAAAGAATCAATGCCGAGCCCGCAATGAGCGGCTTCACGAACAGAGCCGCATATAGTTCGTCGATGTAATACTTGTGGACTACCGCCTGATAAAGGCCTCCCAACCCAGCCGCAATCTGCTGCGGCAACTGCGGATTGCGGTAATAAAGCAACCAGGCCAGCAAGAACCCCAGCAGCCCCGCGAAAACCGAAATGCCGGTAAAGATCAATTCAGTCGCATGACCAGTCTGCGGCTCGGTTCCGTCGGATTCGTTCTCCGGAGTCGCAACCCCGTGCCCTTCGGCGCCGAGGG
>DATGYF010000719.1:0-1638 GCA_035298145.1 Terriglobales bacterium
TCGCTCAGAATGAGAGGGGAATTACTCCAGCGCTTCCGGCTCGAGGCCGATGTGCTTCTCGCCAGCGGCTTTCTTTTCCACGTATTTCTTGACCCAGGCTTCCCAGCTTTTTCCCGCTGCAGTATCGCGCCCGGTGAAGGCCAGGGCGGCGATGTCAGAGTAGGCAATCATTACGCGCTGGTTCGAGGTTCGAGGAAGAACTCGCACCAGGGATTTGGCCAGAGTCGGACCGGTCTTACGATCGAAAAGATAGCCTTCGACTGTGGTCCCGTCTTTCCGCGTGATGGTTACGTCGCCGCGGTAGTCGAATGCTTTTTCCAGGGCTTTGCGGGTTTCTTCTTCGCAGGCCAGCGCCGGGACCCAGCCCTCAAGCTTCTCGTGTTCCCACCCCGGAGAGACTTCAAGGGCGTCAGGAGAGGACTGAGCTTCGGTTTCGGGATGAACGTGCCCGGCGGCTTTCCCGGTCACGCCCGGGTCTCCTCAAGCGATTCGCTTGGCGCAGCAATCTGCACCAGCGAATGGGCGGATTCTACCGGTTCGTCGAGCAGTCGCAAAGCGCCTTCATCGCGATAGCGAGTGAAGAGTGTGCCCTTGACCGTGGCGAAAAAGCCTTCGAGGGAGCCAAAGGTATCGTTGACCGCCGAGGCTTCATAACCGCTGTGCACCATGCAGTTGGCGCAATGCGGATTGCCCGACTCTGTGCCGTACGATTCCCACGCGGTTTCGCGGATCAGCTCGTCGAAGGTGTCGGCGTAGCCGTCCTGCAACAGGTAGCAGGGCTTCTGCCAGCCGAAGATATTGTAAGTAGGCATTCCCCAGGGCGTGCAGGCATAGTGACGCTTGCCCATGAGGAATTCCATAAACAGAGGCGACAGGTTGAAGCGCCAGTCCTTCTCGCGATTAGACAGAATCGCCCGGAACAGGCGGCGGGTGCGGGCGCGTCCCAGGAAGTGCTGCTGGTCGGGAGCTTTCTCGTAGGAGTAGCCGGGGGAAAGCATCATGCCTTCGATACCCAGCTCCATCATGTCGTCGAAAAAGGCGCGCACGCTCTTGGGATCGGTGCCGTCAAAAAGCGTGGTGTTGGTAGTGACCCGGAAGCCGCGCTTCAGGGCTTCGCGGACGGCGTCCACGGCGATCTCGTAGCCACCTTCGCGGCAGACCGCGAAATCATGGTGCTCTTTCTGCCCGTCCAGGTGCACGCTGAAGGTCAGGTACTTGGTTGGCTTGAAGAGATGAATCTTTTCCTTCAGCAGTAAAGCATTGGTGCATAGGTAGATGTACTTCTTCCGTGCCACCAGGCCTTCGACAATCTTGTCGATTTCGGGATGCATGAGCGGTTCGCCGCCGGGAATCGAAACCACCGGCGCGCCGCACTCATCCACCGCCCGGAAGCACTCCTCGGGGGTCAGCTGGCGCTTCAGGACGTGGGCGGGGTACTGGATTTTGCCGCATCCGGCGCAGGCCAGGTTGCAGCGAAACAGGGGCTCCAGCATCAGTACCAGCGGGTACTGCTTCCGCCGGGCAAGCTTCTGACGGATGACATAGCTGGCCACCGTCCACATCTGCGATACAGGCACACTCATGCTGAACTGGGATCTCCTCCCAATATGCTATCAGGTCGGGCCGATCCCGTGCGCT
>DATGYF010000720.1:0-2282 GCA_035298145.1 Terriglobales bacterium
TGGGCATCATCGCCCTCAACATTGCGTTGCTGATCTGGGTAGCGCGCGACGCCAAGAGCCGGGGCATGGAGAACGCCGTCATCTGGATGATCCTGGTCATGCTGACCGGAATCATCGGGCTCATCATCTACCTGTTCACTCGGCCGCCGGGCAATCTGGTGCCTTGCCCTCATTGTCAAAATAAGCGTCTGCAAGTGAGTGCGAAATGTCCCCATTGCGGAAACTCCTGAAGCATCCCGCGACGTACCTCGCGCTTCTGGGATTGGTGGCGGGGAGTGCGCTTGCTGACAGCTTTCGGCCACCGAAGCGGCAGTTGGCGGCCCGGGCTTATGTCGTCCTGGTGCGTGGCTACCAGGGCCTGGGCAACCCCCTGCTGGCCGGAGTCGTTCAGTGCCGCTACCGTCCGACCTGCTCCCGCTACTCGATAGAAAGCGTGCAGCGCTACGGGTTGCGAAAAGGCCTGGCCTTGACGACGGCCCGCCTCTGGCGCTGCCGGGGCAGCGTTCCGCTCGGCACCAGCGATCCGGTTCCTTAGCCCCGTCTTTGCTTCGCGGGCTACCGGGATCGCATTGACGGGGAAGGCCTTGCGGGCGTCGATCATCAACTGGCGGCGGGCCAGAGACCAAGCTCCCCGTGCGATTCTGTTTGCCTTGGAAGGCTGATTCTGGTAACTTTCGCGGGGTTCACGCAGGGCCGGACAGACTGGCGTCCGAGGGCCGAGTTGCACAATCACGGGAGGGAAAGTCAATGGCTTTTTGTAGCGGGTGTGGAACGCAGATCGCGGACGGCACGACTATGTGTCCGGCCTGTAGCAGTCGCACCGCAGCGCCGGCGGCCCCAGCCGCCCAGGCCACAACCGGCGGAATGACCGACAACGTTGTCGGCATGTTGTGCTACATCACCATCGTTCCGGCGATCATTTTTCTGGTGATGGAGCCTTATAACAAGAGCCGCTTTGTGCGGTTCCATGCCTTTCAGATGATCTTCTTTTGCGTGGCCATGATTGCCGTCTGGATTGGTCTGACCATCATTGGTTTTGTGCCCGGGTTGATTTTTATCACTTTCCCGCTGCACATGATCATATGGCTCGGGTCCTTCATCATCTGGATCATCCTGCTGATCAAAGCCAATCAGGGACTGATGTTCAAGCTGCCGGTCATTGGTGACCTGGCGGAGAAACAGGCCAACGCCGTCTAGTTTGCGCGCGGCGGCAAGATCCGCCGGCGCGCTTTGCTCTTGTGAATCACCGGTCTCTGCCGCCATGGGCTGGAGACCGGTTCAAAACTTCCTCGCTTGACAGATCTTCTTCGGGATGTCATTCCTATTAGCTTTCGGTTCGCATCCTCGTCGTGACGCTACGGGCGCGGAAAGCAGGACCTGTGAAGGGATTGATTGAAAGTTCGGGTCTTCTATCACGACAAGTGCTTTGACGGGGCATGCTCGGCTGCCCTCTTCTCGCGTTTTTACCGGGAGCGGATCAGGAAGGACGTCAACTTCGTCTTTTCCGGTCTGCTCCACCGCGCCGGGTCGTTGTTCGATGAGAAGCAATTTGATGGCGACGAAAATGCCATCGTGGACTTCAAGTACTCCAGCTCGCCCAGGATTACCTGGTGGTTTGACCATCATCTGAGTGCTTTTCTCACGCCCGAGGATGCGGCCCACTTCGAACAGGATCAGAGCAATCGCAAGTTTTACGATCCTGATTTCAAGTCCTGCACCAGTTTCATCGCCACCATAGCCCAACAGCGCTTCGGTTTCGATCCCGCCCCGGTGGCCGATCTCGTCCACTGGACCGACATCGTCGATGGCGCGATGTATCCGGACGCGAGGACGGCGGTTGAAATGCAAGCACCGGCCATGAAGCTCACCCTGATCATAGAATCGCCGCAGAGCTACAACTTCATTCCCCAGCTTATTCCTCTGCTGGCCACCCGCCCTCTGGCTGAAATACTGAAAGAGCCTTTCGTGGCGCCCCTGCTGCCGCCGTTGCTCGAGCGGCACCAGCGCTCGATCGCGGTCCTGAAAGAACGAATTGAGTCGAGGGACCATACTCTCTTTTTCGATATCACCGACCATGATCTCGAGGGCTACAACAAATTTGTGCCCTACTATCTCCACCCCGAATCGATTTACAGCGTGGGCCTGAGCAAGAGCAGTTTCCGGGTGAAGGTCTCCGTGGGTTCGAATCCCTGGGCACCCTCCGAGCCCACGGTCAACCTGGCCAAGGTCTGTGAACGCTACGGCGGCGGCGGTCATGCCCGGGTGGGCGCGATCTCCTTCGG
>DATGYF010000721.1:0-7803 GCA_035298145.1 Terriglobales bacterium
GGATTGGGAGTCGAATAGAACCTGGTGAGAGGCAGGAAGCCGCGAAAATGATGGCGGTCGGTTTGAGATTCAGTCTGGCCTCGAACAGATTGGGCGATGGCCGGAACCGCCGTTAGAACTGAGGCCAGGCCTGCCGCGATGCCAAACCAGAGGATCCAAAGCCTGGGACGCAACGCCTATTCCCTCCACCGCCCCTTTCCTCGGAGCCTGCTCTAAGGCGAAGTCGGCGCGACACTGATCATGACCATCACCGCTTCCAGACCATCATTGTTCCCAGCACCACCGGCAAGTAAATGACCGAGGCATGAACTACCCGACTGGCCATCACCCGGGAGCGCGACACCGCTAATTTCGCGGTGTGATAGACGAAAAATGCTCCTGCGATAAACATAATCAGAGAATAAACAGCTCCGCTACCGCCCGCGCCCGGCAGTATCGTGACCACCACCAGGACAACCGCGAATACCACGATCTCCGCCTTGGTGAAGCGGCCATCGACATCGAAGCCAGGCAGCATGCGAAAGCCGGCTGCGACGTAGTCTTCCCGGTAGAGCAGTGCAATGGCCAGGAAATGCGGAAACTGCCACAGAAAGAGCACGCCGAAAAGCAGCCAGGCATTTCTTCCAATGCCGCCGGATGCGGCCGCCCAGCCGATGAGGGTTGGCATGGCGCCGGGCACGGCACCCAGCAGTGTACAGAGCGGCGTCTTCCTCTTTAGCGGCGTGTAAACCAGCAGATATCCCAGCAGGGTCCCGATCGCGAGCAGAGAGGATACCAGATTGGCCGACGCAGCCAGAAGCCCGCCGCCCGCGGCACTCAATGCCAGCCCAAACCAGCAAGCCTCGCGGCCCTTGAGTCTGCCGGAAACCAGGGGCCGGTTTGCGGTACGACGCATCCGGGCGTCGTAACCTCTCTCCATCCACTGGTTGAGCGTCGCCGTGCCGCTGGCAACCAGCAAGGTGCCGGCGAGGGTGATCAAAAGCCTTCCCATTCGCAGCGGCCCTGACGATCCAAGATAGAAGCCCGCCGATGTAGTCATGAGAATCAGCAGGTTCACTTCCGGCTTGGTCAGCGCGTAGTAGTCCCGCAGCTTCGAAGGTATGGCGTTTGCCGGTGGAGACTCGACTATCGCGTGAGTGGAGGCCATGGGGTGGTCGCTGCAATCGATAAATCAGGTTTGCTCCAGTTGCCTTCGGAATCCGCCGTGCCGGCCGCATCCCGGCACCGGGTCCGGTTGCGATACATGATGAATACCATGGCAATCGACATCAGAGTGGGCGGAACGATGAGGATCAGAATTCCGCTCTTTAAGGCGTCAATCATGCGGGTGCCCGCCGAGGCGGCCTGCGTGTAGCAAAGCGCGCAACTCTGCGCCATCACCGGCAGTGGGCTGGCCAACAGCACCAGGGCAACCAGAGCCATCAGCATCGGCCTTATTGTCGGTGTTCCCTGCTCCATGACTCTCAAAGTCTTTCTTTGCGACCTTTGCGCCATTCTTTGCGACCTTTGCGATCCAGCTTTTCCGGGCCGGGGGCACAGTAACCCCGACCACCCCTCACGAACAATACCCCCCGCAGTGCACGAGCCGGAAACTGTCAGTCCACCCAAACTGCATCGAGAGCAACACAAAGATCGTGAAAACCACGACAAACAGCAAGAAGCCCCGTTTCTCCGACCACAGATGCATAAAGAACATGACGGCCACCCCAGCTTCGATCAGAGACACCGACAACATGCGCCGGAACATTTGCGACGCCGATATATTTTGATAGGCAATCACGAACTGCAATCCCGCCAGTGCCAGTATGCAGAGATAGACAATCAGGTATTTCCCCATTCCTTCGTGTTTTTCTTCCGCGATGGTAGTCATAATGTTCTGCTCCAGCTGTAGTCAGTGGGCGAGATTCAGCAGATAAACAAACGGAACCACGAACATCCAGACCAGGTCCACGAAGTGCCAGTACAACCCGACGACCTCAATGTCATCCGCATGGTAACGGCCGCCCTTGTAGCGCAGGCCTACGATGATCAACGCGATCACGCCGCACAGAACGTGTGTAATGTGCAAGCCGGTGACGCTGAAGAATGCCGCGCCGAACAGCCCCGTGCCCCAGGGATTCTTGAACAGCGTCATGCCTTCGCCGATCAACCCCAGCCACTCCCGAATGTGCAGCACGGCAAACACAATGCCGCACAGCGCCGTGATCATGGTCCAGCGGAAGGCTCCGGCTTTGTCCCCTCGCTTGGCGGTCTGGACTCCGACGAGCATGGTCAGGCTGCTGGTGAGAAGAATGAAGGTCATCACCGCCACGTTGACAATGCTGTGGAAAGGCCTGGGCCAGTTGGGGGTGCCGTTGCGCAGAAATCCGTAGGCCACGAGGCACGCCGCGAACGTCATGGTGTCTGCGATAATAAACAGCCACATCGCAAGCTTTTTAGTGGGAATGGCAAACGGGCGATCTGTCAGCATGCCGGCGGAGTGCCCTTGCATCGTGATATCAGCTTGACTCACAGCGTCTCCTGTTCGCGATCGCGCTAGAGTTTCATCCAAAGCAGCAGCAGCAGATAGACCCAGAGTACGTCCACGAAATGCCAGTAGCGCGCCGTCGCGTTCAGGGTACTCCGACGCAGCTGGGACTTCCTGACCTTTCCAATCACATAAAGCAGTCCGGCCAGCCCTCCCAGCACATGCAGCACATGGGCCGCCGTGAGCAGGTAGAAGAAAGAACTGCTGGGATTGGTGGCGAGATATAGCCCCTCAGCCCGGAGCCGGACCCAGGCCACATATTGGCCGGCCACAAAGAGCAAACCGAAGACCAGGGTGATGTAGAGCCAGCGTGCCGGACTTTCACCCGGGAGGGCAACACCTCCCATGAACGTGGCAACGCGGCGGCGCGCGATCTCCAGGGTAACGCTGCTGCACAAAATCAGCGCCGTATTCAAGTAAAGGATGGACGGCAAGGTGAAACTCTGCCAGTCCAGCGACGAACCCTTGCGCACAATCAACGCGCTGGTCAGGGCCGCAAAGGTCATGGTGATGGCATAGACCACCACCCAGATCCCGGTACTCGCCGGCGGCGGCGAGTAGTCCTGCACCATTCGCCGGTCTCCATCCGCGGGCACAAGGTTCCGCCAGCCCCCATTACCGTTGCCCCGTTGAGGACGTGGCTCGATCTTCGGTGGTTCGTGGATCGTCGTCGCCATAAACGCCCAGACTCTCCTTACAACTTCAACCCCTGCAGCCTACTTCTCTTCGTGCTCGCTCACAACTTGCTCAGGCGATGTCTGCATCACGTAGTCGCCAGTCGAACTTTGCACCCCATACTGGTAAGGATCGTGATAAACCACGGGGTGCTTCCCGCCAAAATTATCGAACGGCGGTGGGGTTGGCGTGCTCCACTCCAAGGACGTCCCCTCCCACGGGTTGTCGGGCGCCGGCTTGCCCCAGAACCGGCTGTGTATCAGGTTGTACAGAAAGATGAACTGGGCTATGCCGGTCACGATCGCGGCCACCGTAATGAACCTGTGCACCGGGATCAGCGGCTGCAGATATTCGTCGACAAACGCCTGGTAGCGGCGCACGTTGGCGGCAATCCCCAGATAATGGAATGGCATGAAGATGCAATACGCGCCCACAAAACTGAGCCAGAAATGAATTTTACCCAGGGTCTCGTTCATCATGCGCCCGGTCATCTTGGGGAACCAGAAGTAGGTCCCGGCGAAGATGCCGAAGATGGCCGCCACCGCCATCACCATGTGGAAGTGGCCGACCACAAAGTAGGTAGCGTGCAGCATGATGTCGATCGACGGCTGCGCCAGAAAAAAGCCGCTCACGCCGCCGGTAACGAACATGGAGATGAATCCCAGAGCAAACAGCGAAGCCGAGTTGATACGCAACCTGGAGCCATAAAGGCTGCCGATCCACATCAATACGATCATGGTCGCCGGAATGGTGATGATAAGTGTCGGAAATGAGAATGCCAGCGAAGAAAATGGGTTCATGCCGCTGACGAACATGTGATGTCCGTAAACCATGTAGCTGAGAACGCCAATCGACGCCATGCAGCCTATGATCACCCGGTGACTGAGCAGCGGGCGTCGCATGTTCGTGATCAGGACATGCGAAACGATTCCCATCGCGGGCACAATCGCGATGTACACCTCGGGATGTCCAAAGAACCAGAACAGGTGCTGCCAAAGCAGTGTGGACCCGCCGGAGTGCGGCTGCAGTTGATCATTGATGACCAGATTGGATGGGACAAAGAAGCTGGTGCCGGCCACATGGTCCAGAATCAGGAGAATGCAGGCGGGCATCAACACTGCAAACGCCGTGAGACCCATGCAGGAGGTGATGAACCAGGCCCAGGCGCTGAGCGGCAGGCGCATCAGGCTCATACCTTTCACCCGAAGATCAAGCGTCGTGGTAATGAAGTTCAGCGAACCCAGCAACTGTCCCACGCAAAAGATGGCAATGGACGACGCCCAAAGCACCTCGCCCAGACCTTGTCCCGGACCTGCAACCGCCCCGACTGCACTCAAGGGAGCATACTGCGTCCAACCCGCCAGGGTCGGACCATCACCCACAAAAAACGACGACATCATAACCAGAAATGCCGTGAACGTGACCCAGAACGACATCATGTTGAAACGGGGGAAGGGCATATCCTCAGCGCCCACCTGGATCGGCAGGAAGTAATTGCCGAAGGCAGCGAATGGCGCCGTGGTCAGAACAAAAAAGACCATGATGGTGCCGTGCATGGTCATGAGTTGCAGGTAATATTCCGGCGTCATGATGTCGCCGGGCGCGCCGTTCTTGGAAAGGAAATGCAGGCCGGGAATGGCCAGATTGGTCCAGCCCAGATGCAACCGCATGATCCAGGAGAGCACCATGCCCACGAATACCGCCACCAGAGCGAGAGCGTAGTACTGCTTGCCGATCACCTTGTGGTCGAGGCTGAAGACGTGCTTCCGAATGAAGCCCTGCGGAGGGGCATGGTGTTGCGCCGCATGTGCCGATACATCGTGCATGGATTCTCCTCAAACCAGCGAATGGCCGTCCTCACCACCTCGAGACGCAGCGGCTATTGCAGTGCCGCTTGCTTTTTCAGCCAGTCGTCAAAGTCGGGCTGTGAAAGCACTGAGAGATAGGCCTTCATGTTGTAGTGCCCCAGGCCGCACAATTGGGTGCAAACGATTTCGTACCTTCCGGTCTTAGTGGCTGTGAAATGAATCGACAAATCCAGGCCGGGGACAAAATCCTGCTGCACCCGCAGCTCCGGCACATAAAACGAGTGTCCCACGTCCTTGGCATGCATCAGCAGATGGATTTCGCGGTTTACCGGAATTGCCATTTCCGCGGTCACAATGTCGTCTTTAGAGTCCTGGTCGTTGGTCAGATCAAGGCCAAAAAAGTTCGCATCCGACTCGCTGATTAGCGAGGGATGGAGCGGGCCAAACTTCCCGTCCGGACCGGGATAGCGGAAGTAAAACGCAAACTGCCCGGCCTGAACCTGAATCGGCATGGCGTCAGCAGCCGGGGGTGTGAAATATACACTCGCCCAGGCCCGGGTACCAAATATTCCAAGGGCCAGGACTTCAGTGCCCACCAAAAGAAAAGCCGCGATCACCAGGCCCTTGGCGCCGCCCGGAAATTTTCCGATCTTCGCGTCCTTTGGCCGGTTGGAAAACTTCCAGATAAAAAACGCCAGAATAAACTGCGCCGCCAGAAACGAGATTCCCGCCTCCGCCATGGTCTCCGACATCTGTTCGTCAATCAGATGTCCGTGAACTGAAATGTCCTGTGGTTCCGGCCAGCTATGGCGCAGAATCGGAATCGCGGAAGCAATCGCAATTACGATGATGGTTATCGCAAAGAATTTTGCCATGAGGTCTCGCTTCTCGCCGGTCATTAGATCCGGCATTCGCTTTGAACCTGAGCGCGCGAACTTGAACGGCAGCGACTGGAGCGCGGAAGTCGCCTCAAGGAGAGACAGCACCCATCTCGGGTTGACCCGGTCATCCCGAACTCATCATTTCGCCTTGAACGTGAAGTCGGCAGTCCCGGGCTTACCCGCAGCCACCGTAACCTTCGCCGTCTGGGTGCCATATTCTTCCTGCCAGGCGGTCACCGTATAGTTGCCCGGCGGCACGTTCTCGATGGTGTAAGCGCCCTTTTCGTCGGTGGTCGCGTAAGGGCCCTTCACCACGACGAAGTAGCCGTGCATCCAGGGATGAATATTGCACTTCACCGGGATCGCCACCTCTTCCGCCTTCCAACTGGATTCAATCGGTGGGGCTCCCGGCGGCTGCGACTTGTTCCACGGAATATTGCCGGCGAGCGGGTTGGGCAGCGGGTGAATGTTGTGAGTGGTCTGATCGCTGGTCATCACCTTGAATTTCTGGTTGACGTCCATCGCCAGGACATGCGGCGTGTACATGCAATTCTTCTGATCAAACACCGGCTCTTTTGCCGGCGCCTGGCTGGCCTCAGCTGCACTCAGTCCCTGAGAAATGTAAAGCACAACGTTCTGCAGTCCTCCGCCCGCCCCCACAACCACATTCTCGAGGTGCGCCGGGCTGTTTTCATGCTGCTTCACGCAGAACGGGTCTTTCGACATATCAATGCCCTTCATGTGCGGGGCCGCGCCATCCAGTTTGACCGTTCCTGTGATTTTGCCTTCGGCGGCCGCGCTCACACTCCGGGCTGGCCATAAGAGACCGATCGCGAGCAGCAGCAGGACTGAGATCATGCCTGCTGCTTGGTAGCGTGCTTTCATTTGCTTTTCCCTTTCTTCCGGATACATCCGATTCTTCACGTCCAGGTTGTCATTGCTGCGCTGCCGGCGCTGCCGCAGCGGCAGCACCCGGCTTCAAACCGATTTGCCGGGCAAGCTCCTTCTCTTTGCTTTTCATGGGCTGCAGGGAACGCAGATAGAACACTAGGTCCCAAGCCTCATCGGGCTTGATATTGTCCGACCACGAAGGCATGGGCGTTCCGTCCAGTCCGGTCATGAAAATGCGGTACAGGTCTTCGTCGGTGGTGCCGCACTTGAAGCGCTTCCCGTCATGAAAGTTGTAGGGGGCAATCGGCCGATTCTGGTCATCAGTGAGCGTGGCCGCAGATGGTCCATTCCCCATTCCCGTGGGCCCGTGACACTTCCAGCATTCCACCCGCTGAAACACTTCCTGCCCTGCCTTCAGGCGTTCCGCGGTGAGTTCCGGCTTTTTCGGAATTTCAATTGGCGTTCCCGGCTTCTCAGTGACGAAGCGCGCCGAGAAGTGTTTTACGTAAGCCACCAGGTCCGCCCGCTCTTGCGCGGACAGCGGGTTCCAGGACGGCATATTCGAGCTGTCCAGACCTCGCCCGATGGTATCGAAAAGATCTGAGTCCAGCGGCAGCGTCCCGGTTGTGGTGGAGCGGCACTTGAATATTCCCAGAGTAAAATTGCGCGGCTTGGGTTCGAGCCACTGCGCGTTCTCGCCCTCGCCGTCTCCCAACTCACCGTGGCAGCCGACGCAGTACCTGCGATAGTTGCCTTGCGCGGAAGTGGCATGACCGGTCAGCTTGCCGATGTGGCTCTCCATCCCCAACCGTTGATCCTCTTCCGCCTTGGTGGCCTGCCCCCAGGACAAGCTGCACAGAGCGATCGTCACCAGCGCCGTCAAAACCAGCGAACCGTTAAGCATCATTCTTCGCATCGAACGTTCCCTCTTTTAGAAGTCGAAGTCGAATCCCAGCAAAACGCTGCTGCTAGCCAGGTCGGTGCCGTCCGGCGCCGTTCCGCGTTGACGGATCCAGGAGTA
>DATGYF010000722.1:0-4600 GCA_035298145.1 Terriglobales bacterium
GTATGGGTCGGCCACTCCTGTCCGACGCCTTTGACTCGGCTTCTTAATCCTCCCACAGATTGCGTGGGGACAGCCGCCCTCGGCTGTCCGGTCGAGCGCAGCTCGACACCTTACGCAAAGCAATCGCCAAGCGTTGCTTCGCGGGACAGCCGATGGTGGCTGTCCCCACGCGGCCTGTGGCGGGGCCTTCGCCTGGGTATGATGGCGGAGAGTGGCCGCCTATGAATGCGCAATCCCATCGCGTTTTTGTCACCGGCGGCACCGGATACGTAGGCTGCCCGCTGATCACTCGGGGACGCTCTGGATGACATTGCCCGGGTAGCGCCGGCCTCCGGCCGGCCCGAAGGGCGGGCGGGACGCCCGCCAGACAGCCGGCGGGACGCCGGCGCTACTCATTCCTCCATGTCATTCTGAATCTCTCGGCTTGCTCTCGCCGCGCTGAGCGTGGCTCGCGACGGCGCTCGCAATGACAGATTTTGTCGCTCGAAAATCACCCGAGACCAAAGTAACGACTTGAATTACGAAAGCGCATGCACATGGGACATCTGTTCGCTATCGGGTGCGAGTGAGATGGTGTCTTGACGTCGAAAGAAGACGGAGCCCATGGGAAGAGAAGACTACCTCGAAGAAATACACATCCGGATCCTGCGCGTAACCGAAGATCTGCGCGCCATTCAACGCCAGCTCAATTGTGCCGCCATGGAAGCGCCCAGCGACCCGGAACTCATGGAAGCCCTCAGCCAGTTGCCCGAGATGGACGCATTGCAGATGCTGAAATCGTCTCTCGACCAGATGCGCCACTTCCTGTGGTTCTACATGCAGGTGATGACCAATGAATCCGAAAGCGGCGAGAGACTGCGCCAGAGCATCCGCCAGAAGGTTTCCGCCGACGCGATGCTGAGTCCGGAAGCGTCGTTCCTGGAAAAATTCAAGGATGCCTCGGACACCGCGCTGCTGCGCTATCTCTCCGACGGCAAACACCGGAAGCCGAACTAAGAGCGGACCTCAGACCTCAGACTTCGGACTTCAGACCAACTCAGAATCGAAACACAATTCCTGATGAATAGCGGAAGCTGTTCTGCCGGTTGCCCAGGCTGCTGGAGAGTCCGCTGGTTAACGCGTCGATGGAGTTGAATTGGGTGCGGATGTAATCCACCTGCACGGCGCGGATGGCGAAATGTCGCGTCATACCGATATCAATTCCGCCGCCAAAAGCCATGGCAAAGGCATTCGCGCTGGTAAGGCCGGTGGAGATCCCTCCTATGATTGGAATGTTTACCCCCGCGCCCAGGCTGGAATGTGCCGCGCCAAACAAGGCGTGGGCGAAGACGGCGCTTCTGCCAAATTCGGCCGTCACCGTTGGGCCGAATAAATAATTGGTAACGTGCTGGTAGGTGGACGCTGAAAAGCCCGAAGTCGAAAAAGAAAACGGGCTGAGAATGGAGCCGCTCACATCGGCTGTGACACCCAGGTAGCGGTTGAAATTGAAGGTGCCCTGTCCCTCCCACCCGTTAAAACCGTTGCTGCCGTTGCGCAGATAGGAATATCCGCCAAACACTGTAGCGCGTGTCCCGTACTCTCCACCGGCAGGCATCGCTCCGCCGTTTTGTGCGGCGAGCGCCAGCGGCAAACACAAAACGATAGACAACAAGATTCCGACTTTCCGCATTTTCTTTTCTCTCCTTGGCGAAGGGCATCGCAAGCAGGTGTGATGCGTCGAGAAAGAAAAAAATAATTCGGTCCGAAGGTTTATTTGTTGAGAGAGGTCCGCAACGTTAAGCGAAACTTAAAGAGGAGGCGTCGAGGCTTGCGAATTCAGGTGGCCTTCAGCTTCATGGGAAGGCGCCCGCTACTCCAGCGTCACCGACTTCACCAGATTGCGCGGCCGGTCCACGTCCAAGCCCTTCTTCACCGTCATGTAGTACGCGAACAGCTGTAGCGGTACGATCTCAAGAATTGGCAACAGCAGCTCCGTGGCTCGCGGAACAAAGATAGTGTGGTCGGCCAGGCGGGGAAGCTCTTCATCACCTTCTGAGGCAATCGCAATCACCCGCGCCGACTGCTGTTTGAAGCCATGGATGTTGGCCAGGTTCTTCTCATAGCGCAGCACCGATCCCGAATCTTCGCGATCGCAAGTCGCTATGATCACGACCGGCAGGTTCTCGTCAATCATTGCGTTGGGGCCGTGCTTGGTTTCGCCGGTGGGATAACCTTCGGCGTGAATATAGGAGACTTCCTTGAGCTTGAGCGCGCCATCCATGGCCACCGGATAGTGAATGGCCCGGCCCATGAAAAGAAAATCCTGCACTTTGTAATATTTCTCTGCCAGCTGCTCACAAGCCGCGGGTGCGGATTTCAGCAGAACTTCCATCTTTCCCGGCAGATCAAGCAGTTCGCGGATGTACTCTCTGCGCTGTTCTTTGGCAAACTTGCCGCGCACCTGTCCCAGGTAGAGCGCGAACAAATAAAGCACCGCCATCTGTGCGGTAAAGGCCTTGGTCGAAGCAATGCTGATCTCCGGGCCGGCGTGAGTGTAGAGCACGCCGTCGGCTTCTCGTGCGATGGTTGAATCGACCACGTTCGAAATGGCAATGGTGCGCGACCCTTTGGCTTTGGCTTCCCGCTGGGCCGCCGTGGTATCGGCGGTCTCGCCGGACTGCGTGATCACGATGGTGAGTTCGCCCGGCCCGATCAGCGGATTCCGATATTCGAATTCGCTGGCGTAATCCACGTCCACCGGGATGTTGACCAGGTCCTGAATCATGTACTGCCCGGCCATGCCCGCGTGCCGGCTGGTGCCCGAGGCCACAATGTTGATGCGGCGCAGCGCCCGAAGCTCGTCCGTGCTGATGCGGACATCGTCGAGCCGCACCACTGCTTCCTCGAGCGATACCCGGGGCTCAATCGTGTCCCGCAAGCCCTTCGGCTGCTCGAAGATTTCCTTCAGCATGTAATGGGGGAATCCCCCTTTGTCAGCCATTCCATTCTCCTGAAAGCTTCAACGTAGCGCCGCCGTCCCGGCGGCTGTCCGGCGGGCGTCCTCGCCCGCCGCGCTGAGGGCGGGACGCCCTCAGGACAGCCGGCAAGATGCCGGCGCTACTAAATTCCAGCGCCGCGAATTATCGTCTTTCTCACTTCGCCGCTCGGGCTCAACACCACGAGATCGGCGGGCGCGCCGGCCTGCAGCGTGCCTCCGCTCTTCACTCCTGCCACCCGCGCCGGATTCAGGGTGGCAAGGCGCACGGCCTGTTGCAAATCCCATTGCGCGAACTGCATGACGTTGCGCACCGCGCGGTCCATGGTCAGAACGCTGCCCGCCAAAGAATCTCCAACCATGCACCGGCCGTCTTTGACTTCCACTTCGAGCGAGCCCAGGCGATAGCGCCCGTCGGGCATGCCGGTGGCCGCAGTGGCGTCAGTGATCAGCACCGCGGCTTCCGGCCCTTTGGCCTTCAGGAAAAGCTGCACGATCACGGGATCAACGTGAATTCCGTCCGCGATGATTTCGGCGGAGAGCCGGGAATCGGTCAGCACCTCGCCCAGAATCCCGGGATCGCGATGGTCAAGCGGCCGCATCGCGTTAAAGGTGTGAGTGGCATGCCGGGCGCCCGCCGCGAAACCCGCCCGGGCCGCATCCAGATCGGCATTGGAGTGGCCCAGGCTCACGCAAACTCCGCGCGAGGAGGCGAGTTTGATGACCTCCAGCGCGCCCGGCAACTCGGGCGCGATGGTGAGCACGCGAATGTGTCCCCGCGCCGCCTGCCAGAAGCGATCGAACGCCGCCGGAGATGGCGCCAGCAGATTTTCTGGAGGATGCACTCCCCGCCGCTTGTGACTGATAAACGGTCCTTCAAGATGAATTCCCAGCGGCCGTGCCCGCAGTTCTCCGTTTTGTGGTTGTGGACTCCGCTCCGCGGCTTCGATCGCATCCGCCAGCCGCGTTAGAGCCGAAAGGGTCGCATCCAGCGGCGCCGTGACCGTGGTCGGGAAATAACTGCTCACGCCATGGGACACCAGTAGCCGCTCTACCGGCGGCAGCGCGCCGGCGCCGGCTTCCATCACATCGTGCCCGGCACCGCCATGAATGTGCAGATCAATGAAGCCGGGCGCCAGTATCCCGTCCGCAAAATCCACCAGGCGAATGTTCGTCGGGACTTCCCGGGCCGCCCGCGAGGTCACTTCAACAATGGACCCGCCATCCATCAGAAGCAGGGGTTGCTCAATCCGCTCCAGAGGTGTGAACAGCGTGCTGGCGGTGATTGCGATCATGCCATTCCAATGCTATATAGCAAAGCGGTATTCTATAGGAAAATCCGGCGTGGGCTTAGTGGTCGTCCGCATGAGGGCGCGCGACTCGGGAGGCCCAGGCCATGATGTCAGCCAGGTTCACCAGCGCCCAGCCAAGCCTCCTTCAGGTGCTATACTTTTTAACGGAATCCTGGTGCTCTGGCCCTTCAGGCCTTCGGCCCTCGCGGTTCCGATCATCTTCATTCGACCTTGTCGGGGCGTGGCTCAGCCTGGTAGAGCACCTGGTTCGGGACCAGGGGGTCGGAGGTTCAAATCCTCTCGCCCCGACCAACACCCGATCACTTCCGGTTTG
>DATGYF010000723.1:0-6188 GCA_035298145.1 Terriglobales bacterium
CTTCCCTGCTTCGATTGATCGACACCGTAGCGATCGGAAACCTGCGCCATGGGTGGGACGTTTGTTGTATCCAACTCGTTCAAGCTGTCAATGTGACCGAGAATCGAGTTCAAGTCGCGCACCATGCGCGTGCGCTCTTCCGCGGTCAACTCCAGGTTGCCGAGATCGGCCACGTAAGCAACGTCTTTTTCGGTAACTTTCATGTTCTCGAGATTTGTGTGGCTCGGGCGCCCCCGCCCGCGGCCGTGTCCGAAACCACAAACTCAATCCGGGTCACGCTCTCAACCACGTAGCGATTAATGACCGCGAGATATTGAGGCGCCAGCGCTTTCAACTCAGTTCGCCAGCCTGCGTCGGGAACCTGCACGCGAAGAATGCCCTGAGTGAAATCGATGGCCCGGGTGCGTGCCGCTACCGCTTGTCCGCAAGCCAGGGCCCACGCCTGCAACGGGCCTTGCCCTGCCGGAGCGCGCCGTAAACTGCCGGCAACGATTTTCTCCAGACCTGCGCCGACCTGTTCCATGGCTCGAGTCATCAACGGATGAAATTCTTCGTGGGAGCGAAAAGGATTTTACCATTCCTCCGGCTCTCGCCGGTTGAGGAAAACTCGCGCGCCATATTTTCAGCATAGCAATTTGCGGAGGGTAAATGGGACAGGCGGGGAAAGAATATATTTCTTTTGACCTCAACCGTTTAAGCACAGAGAAGCGCCGGGCAGGCCTTGACAACCTGCGCCGTCCATTCAGTTCCGGCTGGGACGGTCTGCCTGCCGGGGAAATTCTCGCCGCACGTACTCCATTGCGCTGTCTTTCGACTGCAGGCGCCCTTCGAGCTGGGCATCTTCGACCTGCGCAAGAATTTCCTTGAAGCGCGGCCCAGGCGCGTACCCAGCCGCGATCAGGTCATCGCCGCTGATGAGCGATGCGGGACGAATGGCCTCCGGCGGAATCGAGGCGATTCTCTGGCGGGTGAAGTTGTAGGAAGTCAGGTCGCCGTGACTGGCCTGGCAATCCAACCGGTGCAGTTCGATGTGCTGCTCAAACTCGGACATGCGCACAAATCTCTTGAACGTCGATTCCTTCATCTGCGGCACGTGCGAGAAACGCATGTGATTGGCCACCAGGGCCAGAATTTGCTCAGTGTCGTCGTTGGCAAAGCGCAGGCGCCGGCAGATCGCCTCCGCCATCTTCACCCCAACGTCCACATGGTTGTCAAAGCGAATGCGGTCCGGCGCCACTCGAAACGTGGGTGGCTTGCCCACATCATGCAGGAGCGCGCCCCAGGCCAATGTCGCCGGGCAGGGATGCGGCAGTGCCTGGAGCAGCAGCAGCGTGTGCACAAACACATCGCCTTCAGGATGGAATTCCGGCGGCTGCTGCACGCCCTTCATCGCAGAAATCTCCGGCAGGACTTCGCGCAGCAGGCCGGTCTGGTCGAGCAGCAGGAAGGCCTGGCGGGCGCGGCCTGCAGTAAGCATTTTGGTCAGTTCATCGCGCACCCGCTCACGCGAGACCTGACTGATCCCGACCGCCAACTTTTGGATGGCGGCAAACGTTGCAGGCTCGATGGTGTATCCGAAGCGGGCGGCAAAGCGCACGGCGCGAAGCATGCGCAGCTTGTCTTCTGAAAAACGCAGCGCAGGATCTCCGATAGCGCGGATGATCCCTGCATCGAGGTCTTTGCGGCCGCCCACAAAATCCAGCACTTCATTCTTAACGGGATCGAGCAGCAGGCCGTTGATGGTGAAGTCGCGGCGCTCGACATCTTCCCGAGCACTCTGGCTGAAGCATACCTGGTCGGGATGGCGGCCGTCGCTGTAGCCGATGTCACTGCGGAAGGTGGCGACCTCCACCGTGCGGTTCGCATCGTCTCTTAGAGGAACCAGCACGACTCCGAACTGCGCGCCCACCGCGTAAGTTTCAGGAAAGATCCGCATGACCTCGTCAGGCGTGGCGTCGGTGGCGACATCGTAATCGGTGGGTTCGACACCGAGCACAAGATCGCGCACGCAGCCGCCAACCAGGTAGGCCTGGTGGCCCGCGTCACGCAAACTGCGAACAATCCGCTCAGCGAATTCTTTGATCTGCGACATTCTTTTTCTGCTGCACCGGCAGTCGCCCCGCGGGCGACCGGACAGCCGAGGGCGGCTGTCCCCACGTGATCTGGGATGATTCAGGCATTCCATTCCTTGCGCAGCTGCTCGCGTTCCGGCTCGCTCAATCCAAACCATGATTCAGCCACATCGCGGACGCGTTCGAGGGCGGCCTGCATCTCCGCATGCTTGCGTTCGAGTTCTTCCGCATCCGCATCCGGCGAAACCGGGATCAGCGGGGCGCTCACAATCACCGCCCGCGAGAAGGGATGCGGGATCGCCATCAGGTCCCAGGCTTTTTCCAGCGTGTGCGCTTTTTCGACTCCAATATGAAAGACGTAGATGGGCCGGCCGGTCTTGCGGGCCAGCATCACCGGTCCGGGTTTGGCGACATAGCGTGGACCGCGCGGGCCATCGATGGTAAACGACGAGTCCACGCCTTCTGCCATGCGCCGCGCCATCACCGCAAGTCCGCGCAGGCCTCCGCGGGTGGAACTGCCCTGGGCGGTGCTGAAGCCGAAGTGCTCGATCACGCGCCGCGTCCACTGGCCGTCGAAGTTAGTCGTGTTCATCACCACCACGCCCCGATTGCGCCAGTACCAGGTGGCGGAAATAATGCAGCGATGCCAGAAGGCGGAAACCACCGGCACGCCCCGGGCGCGCGATTCCCGGTAGTGATGCATGCCCAGCTCTTCGAAACGCAGCGTGGGGCCAAGAACGCGAATGACGGAGATCACCGCCGCGGCGATGACCGGAATCTGCATCCGCCGCCAGCGCGAGAGTTCGGGCAGGCGGGTATCGTAGAGCGAACTGACCGGCTCGGTGGCGGGTGGCGCGCTCGGGCTCTCACTCGACATCACGCATATTGTAGCCGCGCTGCAGCTAAGCGGACAGAAGCCTTGAGGAGGACAGGCGTCCCGCCCACCGGGCACGGTCCGTGCATGACGGGCGGGACGCCCGTCCTCCATCCTTGTTCGTGATTTAAACTGGAAACCATGGGCGGCGCATACATTCTCGGCATTGAAAGCTCCTGCGACGAGACGGCCGCGGCGGTCGTGTATGCGGGCGAAAGAGTGGTCTCGAATGTCGTCTTCTCGCAGATCGCGGCGCACCAGCCTTATGGCGGCGTCGTTCCCGAGCTGGCTTCGCGGGAACATTTAAAGGCGATCGTGCCAGTGGTCCGCAAAGCCCTGGCCGATGCCGGACAAACCTACCAGTCGATCGACGCGCTGGCGGTCACGCAGGGACCCGGGCTGGCCGGGGCCCTGCTGGTTGGAATCGGGTACGCCAAGGCGCTGGCCTTCGCGCTCGACAAGCCGTTGATCGCAGTCAACCATCTCGAAGGACACATTCATGCCGTCCTGCTCGAAGAGCGCCAGAAAGATAATCGGGAGATGAATTTTCCCGTGCTGGCTTTGGTAGTTTCGGGCGGGCACACTCATCTCTATCTGGCCGAGCAGCGCGCGGAGCATTGGTCGTACCAGAACATCGGGCATACCCGCGACGACGCTGCCGGGGAAGCCTTCGACAAAGTCGCGAAGTTATTGGGGCTGGGATATCCGGGCGGGCCCATTATCGACCGGCTCTCCACTCACGGCGATCCCACGGCGGTAAAGTTTCCGCCTGCGCAGCTTAAACACCGCGACCGGAAAGACAAGAGCAATGGAACAGAAGGGCAGCGTTTTGATTTTTCCTACAGTGGGATCAAGACCGCGGTTTTGCGCTATGTCGAAGTCCATGAAATGCGGCCTTCGATTGAGGCCCGGCAAAAGGCCTTGAGCACGATCGGGAAGCCCGGGCTTGAAGACTACCTGCTGCATACCGACCGGAAAACGCTGGACCTGGTGGCGTCATTTCAAGGGGCCCTGGTGAGCGATCTCGTGATGAAGACTCTGGCTGCAGCACGGGCCTGCAACGCCGCCACTCTGTTCGTCACCGGCGGCGTGGCCGCGAATAATGAATTGCGCCAGCGCTTTGAGCAGGACGCAGCCATGGAAGGCCTGCCGGTGTATTTCCCTTCCCGTCCACTCTCCACCGACAACGCCGCTATGATTGCGGCCGCCGCTTATCCTAAATTTCTTGCCCGGGAGTTTGCCGCTATGGATTTCTCGGCTGAAGCAGGGATGGCTTTGCGGTAAAGCGTAAGCCCGGGTGCCCACCCTCTTTTCGCGTTGTTTGCGAAAAGAATGGGTGATGGGATCATGCTGCCTCAAGTAAGTCAAAGGCCCCCACCCTTTTTCGCGAACACCGCGAAAAGAGGTTGGGGCACCCCCGTTGTCTTGGACAATTACCAATTACTGCTTTACTTCGCTGCAGCTTTGACTTTGGTTACGCGGCTTCCGAGAAGTGCTTCGAGCGCCTTTGTCAGCTGGGCCTCGATGTCGATGTCCTTGAAGATGGCGAAATTGGCGCGATGTTCCTGAGCATCGAAGCCGCTATTCTTTCCGGCCACGATGACGATAGGTATGTCAGCGGTTTCGGGCTGGGCCTGGAGCGCTGTGATGAGTTCGGTTCCGCTCATTCTGGGCATCTGCATATCAGTGATGATGATGTCGGGATGAATTCGAAGGGCGATGGGCAGCGCTTCTTCGCCGTTGGTTGCCGACTCCACGCTGTAGCCGCGCTCCTCGAGAAAGCGGCATACGGTGTGCCGGATCAGCATGGAATCGTCCACTACCAAAGCCACAAGCGGAGTCTGATTTTTTACGGACAAGATAATCCCCGGGCGACATTAACAAATTGTTATGGCGGCAACAACAGGAAAGGCCAGGAGCAAGGTTACCTTTGTCATGCAAGGTTCAAGGCAGCGCCGGCGTCGCGCCGGCTGTCGCGAGGGCATCCTGCCCTCGCAGCCGTGGCCATGTCGATGAAAACAGCAGGCAGGGGAATTACGATTCCTTCGGAAGCTTGGTGTCCTCGATGATCATGTCCTTGAATTCGCTGGACTCGAATATTTCACCGCATTCCTTGCATTCAACAAATTCAGAGTCCTCTTCGCGGGCCACGATCTGAACACGCGGATGCTTGCACGGCGGCATGTTGCTTTTCTTCTCGGGGAGTTCGGACGGCGAGGATGGAGTCATAAATCCGGGTGCTGGTTCCCTGTCAACGGCCGGGGATTTCGCCGGAAATTGGCGGTATTTTAGACCGCCCTCCCCAGATGTCAAGTCCCTCCGTGATCTTTGGCTGTTATCCAGATACGCGGTGTGGGCCGGCCCCTTCAACAGGAAATGGAGCGGACCGGTGTTACCCAGCCGAAAGGCGTTTCGGCGCACTCGGTCGCAGCTCGATACGGGTTTGCGACCGTTGCCTGTAAGGGGTTGCATTTGAGCAGGTTGCCGTCTAATATATACATATCCGACTGAAAAGGTCGGATTTTGCCTGACCATGCTCAAGCTGACCAAAAAGGCGGATTACGGGTTGATGGCCATGAAGCATCTGGCCGAGCATGCCGAGCAGGGATCATGCAGCGCCAAGGATGTGGCGGACGCCTACCACATACCCCAGGAAGCGCTGGCCAAGATTCTGCAGCGGCTGGTCAAAGCCGGGTTGCTGCACTCGCAGCACGGGACGAACGGCGGTTACACGCTGGCTCGCGATCCGGGGATGATTTCGGCGTTCGAAGTGATCCGTGCGATTGATGGTCCACTGTTCATCACTTCTTGCGTGACCGTGCGTGGCGAATGTGACCAGAGCGACCGCTGCAGTATCCGCGAACCTTTGCGGCGGGTCAGCCACGGAATCGAAGAGCTGCTGCGGAGCATCACTATCCTGGAGATGAAAGAAGAGTCGGCGCACGACGGTGACAAGACCGCCCACGACAAGGTCCGGCACGACAAGGCTAAGAGCGCAACCGAGTTCGTAACCATTGGTTAAGCGGGTTCTGAGGAGAGCAATTTATGAGCACGGATGTAAAGACGATCCCCCAAGGGACTAACGAAGTATTGACCCAGGAGCAGCGCACTGCCGCGAACGGCGTGAAGCTCCCGGTGTACATGGACAACCATGCCACCACACCCATGGATCCCCGGGTGCTGGAAGAAATGCTGCCCTACTTCATGGAAAAATTCGGCAACGCCGCCAGCCGCAACCACTC
>DATGYF010000724.1:0-6504 GCA_035298145.1 Terriglobales bacterium
GTATCCGGCGACGGAGGCGGCACGTCGGAGGCCGTGGTGCCTGTGTCCGGGGCCCTCGGCAACCCGCCCTTGCCCTGCTTTTCCGCCAGGTCCTTCATGCCGTTGTCCAGCTGTTCCTGGAAGTGGTTGCGCATATCCTGCAGGTCTTCCACGGAAACGGCCACTTGCTGGCCCGCGCCGCAGTCGCCTTTCTTGCTGGCCTGGACACTGACGTTGACTCTCTGGTCGGCATCGGGAGTGTCGGTCAGACGGGTGATGACGTCGCCCGCGGTAAGGTCACATTCCTGGCCGTTGGACTCAACCGTAAGATCGCTGGCCACGACAAAAGTCCGCCTTGCGGGATCGAGTGCCGGCGGCACTTCACCATCAGCGGGTTCGAAACCCTGCGCCCGTCCATCCCGCGCTTGTCCATCGTATGAGCCGCCTTGCCCGCCCGAGGACTGTTGTTGCTCCTCCGCCAGTTGCGCCTTCACTTCCTCCGCGATTGCCTGCTTTACTTCCGGAGTCAGCGTCACCTGGCCGTTGCTGGCTGCCTGGCTTGCTCCGTCCCGGTAGCCCCGATCGTAGCCCGCTGCTTCGGCATTGGCTTCAGCCCGACTCTCGTAAGCGGCTTGCAGGTTGGCTGCAATCACGTAATCCGTAAGCCAGAAAGCCGCCGACGGATACACAGAATAAGGCGCGAAATATCCGCCGTAGTAGCCGTACCATGGCCCCCAGCCCCATCCCCCAATGCCCACACCCCAGTACACCGGCGGTCCCCAGGGACGATACGCCCAGCTGTAAAAGACAGGGTGGTACCAGTAAGCGGGATAGTAGCCATAGTAGTGACGGCGGTGGTAGTAGTAGCCGCGATAGACCCCCACCCGGTAAACCCCATGGTTATAGTAAGTGCGTGAATAAAAGGATCGCCCGCCCCGCGTAACGTAAGTCCGCTGCACGTAGCCGCCGCCGCCCCGGGTCACAATCCGCACGTCGCGACGTTCGGTCACGATGGTGCGCCCGCCGCGCAGATTGTGCTGAATCCGCATTCCGTCGCGGTGGATGACGCGAACCTGCCCATTCGGCCGAAAGCTCGCCGAACCACCGCCCCTTAAAGACACCGTGCGCGCGGGAACTCGGCGGTTGTTCATGCTTCCACGATTGCCGGCGTTATAGCCGCCCCGATCGCTGGAAGGGTTTCTGCCCCAATTGCCGGCGTTTCCACTTCGATTTCCGGGATGGTTGGATGGGTTTCCCCCGCGATTGTCCGCGGCGTTCCCGCCCTGGTTGCCGGAGTTATTCCGACCGTGATTTCCGGCGGCGTTTCCACTTCGATCGGCGGACGCGTTTCCGCCGCGATTGTTGGGCGCATTGCTGCCACGATTACCAGCGTTCCCGGAACGATCGTCAGGAGCACTTGCAGTCCGTCCCGGCTGAGTACCCGTAGCCTCGCGACGGCCGCGCGAGCTTTCATGGCTCGGAGCGGAGGAATGACTGGGGCCAGATGCGTGACTGGGAGCGCTCCCGTGGTCTTGGCCGCCGGAGTGGCCGGGATTGCCCGCATGCTCACCCTGTCCGCGCGATTCCCTGTGCTGTCCCCACGCCGGCAACGAAATCGACAGGGATGCAAAAACTAAAATAGACGTCCGCAGAATGTCGCGGCTACGGGTAGGTGAGTTCATCACGGCCTCCAGATTCCGACTTGGGGAAACAGCCTTCCAAGGGCTCAATTGCGCCCGCGGTCCGCTTCCCGGTCAGGGCCTATGCCCATCCTGCCATGCTACCTTTCGCCCGAAAGGTGTCAAAGTTACGTCAGTTCTGCGCCATTGCGGTTGGCCGCGCCCACACGGTAACAGGCCCATTCGGTCTGCCTTGATTCGTTTTTGCCGAATGTGCGGACTCCGTCGAAACCTGTCTGACGCTTTTGGCTCCTCGTCACTGCACCAGTCGCACCAAAAGCTAACTGCAAAACCTGAGGTCAAAGGCGTCGGCAGGAATGTCCGACCACACCGATCCACGCAGCGAAAAACGCGCGATGTGGGGACATCCGCCTTCAGTAGTTGGGTATCGTGATGTTGTCAGCGAGATCGCGGCCGACCGCCCAATCCGCAATCCAGGGAACAGCTAAAAGCTTGAAGATCTGATTGTGCAGGAACATCGCGAACCTCGACTTCGGTGCGAATACGCCGGCGAATCGCAATGCCGCCTTCTGCTTCATGAAAACGAAGGGTCCGAAGAGGTCCTGATACCGCCGGAAAGCTTGGGCGTAGTCACCGCTGGCGCGATGCAGTTCGCCGGCAAGAATATACGCCGCCACCATGGCCAGGGCCGTGCCTTGCCCGGCCAGCAGTGAGACGCAGGAGGCGGCATCGCCGGCCAGTGTCACCCGCCCCCGCGTCCACAATCCCTGCTGCGGATCCATTCGTATCTGACTCACCCGATCGAAATAGAGATCGTTCGCGGTTTCGAGCGCGTCCAGAATCTGTGGACACTCCCACCCGCTGGCTCCGAAGCGTTTTCGCAAAAGGGCTCTCTGGGCTGGAATGGTATCGGCGCCGCCCGGATCGTCATCCTTGAAGACAAATATGAACATGGTGCGGTCGCCGTACATGGCGAAGCGCGCCACCTGCTGGTTCACTTCGGTGTACATCACATTGACCAGTTCGTCTCTTGGCCCGTAACCCTTCACTTCGAAGACGGCGACTTTGTAACCCAGATATTTCTCGAAGCGATGTTCCTCGCCAAAAACCAGTTCGCGCACACGGGAATGGAGCCCGTCGGCCCCCACGACCAGATCGAACTCCCGGGCGCCTCCGCTTGCAAACCTCACCCGAACGCCACTCTCTGTCTGGTCGATGCGGTCCAGGGTATCGCCAAATATGGTTTCGACCCGGCCTTCAATCTTGCCGAAGATCGCCGACGCCAGTTCGGTTCGCGGCAGGGTAACAAACCGGCCCTTTGTTACCCGCGAAAATACGTCCGCTGAAAACCCGGCGATGCGTTTCCCGTTCTGATTTACAACTCTTACTTCTCTGACTTTGTATCCTTTACTGTTGATCTCCGGTGACAGGCCCATGCGGTCCGCGATGTCGAAACCTGCGCCCCAGAAGTCGATGAGATATCCGCCAGTGCGCAAGCGGGGCGCCGCTTCGATGATGGTGGGTTCGAATCCGTAGTGGGCGAGCCAGTAGGCGAGAGTGGGTCCCGCGATTCCTGCGCCCGATATCAAAACTTTCATGACAGAAATTGAGTTTAGCCGATCAGGAGATGTGCGCGGCTGGAAGCATGTTGTCCGGCAACGACACGATGGTTATTGGTTGCCGGGCCGCTTCTCATGATCTGCCGGAGTGACAAAATAATCATAGCCCATTCAGGGCCCAGATGGGAAAAGCAAGGCCCACACATCGCAAAGACCGCGATGCGTGGTGCACCCGGAATTCTCTAGCGGACACCCGGCAGAGATGCGGAGGCCTGGCGGGCAATCAGCAGAAAGCCCGACCCCGAACAATCGAGAACCACAATCTAGACAAAATATTATATTAGATATAATCTAAACTTTCTGATGGACGCTGAAGCGATCAAACAGTCCCTGGAAGGCAGGGGGTTGCGTTGCACTACGCAGCGCTACGCCGTGATGGAATTCCTGATAGACCACAAGGGGCATCCCACGGCTGCGGAGATCTTCGAAGCCGTGAACCGCGTGAATCCGCGCTCTTCCCGGGCCACGACCTATAACAACCTGCGGGACCTGGTGAAGGCCGGCCTGGTACGGGAAGTGGCGGTTGAGGGCCGCGCCGGGCGATTCGATCTGGAGGGCATGCGCCACCACCACTTCGTCTGCGACCGCTGCGGCAATGTGGAGGACGTGGAGTGGTACGACGTGCCCAGGCCAGCTTCGCGTTCTCTTGGTAAGCGGATCGTTCGCGAATGCCAACTCATTTTCCGCGGACTCTGCCCCAAGTGCGCGCCGCGCCGCGCATCCCGTTAAGTCCGGAGATGTAGGAAATACTCGTTGAACCGCCGATTAAGAAAGCGCGCTGGCACCTGATTGTGCGAACCGCTTTCCTGATGGGCTCGAAGATCATCACAGTTTTGAACTAATTCATAAGGAAGAGCATATGGAAAAACACATGGAAAACACGCTGGCCTCTTCATCTGGGACTGTTTCCCCGGAAGATCAGAGCAAAAACACTTCAACCGAATCCAGGTGCCCGTTCAACCACGGCGCCTCTGCTCCCAAAAACCGCGACTGGTGGCCGAACCAGGTGGACCTGAAGGTCCTCCATCAGCACTCAGAGCTGTCTGATCCGATGGGCAAGGAGTTCGACTACGCCAGGGAATTCAAGAGTCTCGATCTGAATGCTGTAATCAAGGACCTGCATGCGCTCATGACCGACTCGCAGGATTGGTGGCCCGCCGACTTCGGGCACTACGGGGGACTGTTCATCCGCATGGCGTGGCACAGTGCAGGCACGTACCGCATCGGCGATGGCCGCGGCGGTGCCGGAGCCGGGCAGCAGCGCTTCGCGCCACTCAATAGCTGGCCCGACAACGTAAACCTCGACAAGGCGCGCCGGCTGTTGTGGCCGATCAAGCAGAAATACGGCCGCAAAATCTCGTGGGCTGACTTGATGATTCTCGCCGGCAATGTCGCTCTCGAGTCGATGGGCTTCAAGACATTTGGTTTCGGCGGCGGTCGCGCCGATGTGTGGGAGCCCGAAGAGGACGTGTACTGGGGTCCCGAAGGCAAGTGGCTGGCGGACGAACGCTACAGCGGCGATCGTGACCTTTCGAATCCGCTGGCTGCGGTGCAGATGGGTCTGATTTACGTGAACCCGGAAGGGCCCAATGGAAAGCCCGATCCCATTGCCGCCGGCAGGGACATTCGCGAAACCTTCAAGCGCATGGCCATGAACGACGAAGAAACCGTGGCGCTGATTGCCGGCGGCCATTCCTTCGGCAAGACCCACGGCGCTGCCGTCCCCGCTGATTATGTGGGCCCCGAACCAGAGGGTGCCGACATTCAGGACCAGGGTCTGGGATGGAAGAACAAATTCGGTAAGGGTTTTGGCGCTGACACCATCGGCAGCGGCCTGGAAGTCACCTGGACCACCACGCCGACGAAGTGGAGCAACAACTTTTTCGAGAACTTGTTCAAATACGACTGGGAACTGACCAAGAGCCCGGCCGGTGCGCACCAGTGGACCCCAAAAAATGGCGCGGGCAACGGCACCGTGCCGGACGCGCATGATCCGTCAAAACGTCACGCCCCCTCCATGCTGACCACTGACCTCGCTTTGCGATTCGACCCCGCGTACGAAAAGATCTCGCGGCGTTTCTATGAGCATCCGGACCAGTTCGCCGACGCCTTCGCCCGGGCATGGTTCAAGCTGACGCACCGCGACATGGGCCCGATCGTTCGTTATCTCGGCCCGCTCGTTCCCAAGGAAACGCTGCCGTGGCAGGACCCGATCCCCGCGGTGAATCATCCGCTGATCAGCGAGCAGGACGCTGCTGCTCTGAAGGCGAAAATTCTCGCGTCTGGCCTGTCCGTTTCCCAGTTGGTCTCGACCGCCTGGGCGTCGGCGTCAACCTTCCGCGGCTCCGATAAGCGCGGCGGAGCCAACGGCGCGCGCATTCGCCTGGTGCCGCAAAAGTTCTGGGAGGTTAACCAGCCAACTGAATTGGAGAAGGTGCTGCAGAAGCTGGAAGCAATCCAGAAGGAGTTCAACTCTTCCCAGTCGGACGGGAAGAAAGTCTCGCTGGCGGACCTGATCGTCCTGGGCGGCGATGCGGCGATCGAGAAAGCCGCGAAAGACGCCGGAACCGACGTGAAGATCCCCTTCAAGCCGGGGCGTATGGACGCGTCCCAGGAGCAGACGGATGTTGAATCCTTCGGGCCCCTCGAACCAAAAGCAGATGGATTCCGCAACTATCTGCACGGCAAGCAGCGCCTGTCGCCCGAGGAGATGTTGGTCGATAAGGCGCAGTTGCTGCGGCTGACGGCTCCGGAGATGACAGTCCTTGTCGGTGGCCTGCGCGTCCTGGGTGCCAATACCGGCAACTCGAAGCATGGTGTCTTCACTCAGAAGCCCGGCACGCTGACCAACGACTTCTTCGTCAACCTGCTCGACATGAGCACGCAATGGCAGCCGTCCACTGAATCCAACGGCTCCGGAGCGGTGTACGAGGGACGCGACCGCAAGACCAACCAGGTCAAGTGGACCGGCACCCGCGTGGACCTGATCTTTGGTTCGCACTCGCAGCTCCGTGCCCTCGCGGAAGTCTATGCATCCTCGGACTCGAAGGAGAAGTTCGTGAAGGACTTCGTGGCCGCGTGGACCAAGGTGATGGACCACGATCGCTTCGAAGTGGCAGCCTGATCTCGGTCGAATCGAACAGGGTGGCCCCACTCAAGCCCGGTTCTGGCTTGAGTGGGATGTTCACCTCACCAGTCGAGCGCGGGCCGTACGGGAGATGCCACAGCTCCGGCACGACTCTGCCATGCTGTACAGACCACGTTCG
>DATGYF010000725.1:0-3334 GCA_035298145.1 Terriglobales bacterium
TCGCGCTCGAGGTCAGGCGCTGATCGTCCACGCTCCGGCTGAGGTGGTTGAAGGCAGCCGCATAGAGCTGCCACAGCATCTCAGCCTTCCACGGAGTCAGAGCCTCCGGGTTGACGGACTTAACGTCGGTGTAGGTAAGCAGCGTCAGCATCTTCAGCCGCTCGGTGGTGCCCACGCACTCACTGAACTCCGCCACCACGTTGACATCGAAAATGTCCTGGCGACGGGTCGTGGCCGACATGCGCAGGTGGTTCGCAATCAGAAAGACCACAGTCTCACGCTCGGCCGGATCCAGCCGCAGCCGCTCCAGCACGCTGGCTGAGGCTTGCAGGCTTGCGGCCACATGGTCATCCGAGGGCATGCCCTTGCCGACATCGTGAAACAGAAGCGCCAGAAAAAGCAGATCGGGACGCTCGAGTCCGTCCAGGATGTCGCGGAAGCGGCGTTCGATTTCGCTGTCGGGGGTTCGCAGCGCGTGAATGTTCTCGATCGCAACCAGGGAATGTTCATCGACCGTGTAACGGTGGTAATAATCGCGAATCACCAGGGAATCGACCGCCTGAAATTCCGGAAACAACAGGACCAGCACCCCCAGCCGGTGCATGGCGCGCAGAGCGGCGCCGGCATGAGGCGACACCAGGATCCGCCTGAAGTACGGCCACACCTCCGCAGAATCAAGGGCCCATTCCCGCACACTGGGCAGTGCTGCCTCGACGCATCTCTCAGTCTCGGCAGTCAACTTCAAGCCATGGCGGCCGACAAATTCGAAAAGGCCGAGCAGGATGGAGGGGTCCTTGACTGAGGAGAGCTGGCGCAAAAAGACGCGGCCTTCCACCACCGAGAAATCGGCGTTCGACAAGCGCGACTTGCGATTTTCGAAGAGCCGGTACAGACCGGAACGTCCCGGCGGAACTTCATCGAAGAGTACGGTCAGCCGGTAAATCGAGCGAACATGCCGGAAGTAAGTTCGCATCCAGGCTGCAGCTGTGACCGCAACACCCCCGGGCAGCCCGATTCCCGCCGCAGCCGCCTCCGACTGAAGTTCGTAGGTCAGATTATTCAGGTCCCGGCCCTGACGATAGTGCAGGAAACATCGCACCGCGGACAGAAAATCCAACGCCGCCTCACACTCTGCGCGCATGGCGCTGGGCAGCAAACTCTCAGGCGCGGGCCACGCACCGGTCTTCTCGAGTTCCGAAATCAGGCTGAGCCAGCAGGCCACCTGGTAATCCCGCAGTCCGCCGGGGCAGTCCTTGATATTGGGTTCGAGATAAAAGATGGTGTGGCCGTATTTGACGTGGCGCGCCGAAGTCAGATCGATCAGCCGCTGCTGCAACTCCAGGGCCTCTCGCGCCACCATCTTGGGAATCACCTGCAAGCGCAGCTTTTCAAACAGGTCTGCATCGCCGCAGAGGTAGCGGCAATCCAGCAGGGAAATGTTGAACTCGAGATTGTCCCGGTGCAGCTTGCCGCACTCCGCCAGGGAGCGGGTCGTGGGACTGACGCGGAGATGCAGGTCCCACAGGGCCTGGGAAACGCGTGGGATGACGCGCTTCTGCGCGTCTTCGCTCAGGGCCGATTCGTGCAGGAAGAGAACGTCAACGTCGGAACAGGGAAACAACGCACGACGGCCGTAACCGCCCAGGGCAGCAATGCAAATCCGGTCGGGTGAACCTGGGGAGAATTGATTCCACAGCTCCGCAAGGAGGGAATCAGTTAGATCCGAGCGCTCGCGGATGGCAGCTTGTCCGTCATGTGAGCCCTCGAATCTCCCGCGTATCTTTTCCGACTCGGCCTGATATGCGTCCTGTGATATCGCGCTGTTCGCCAGCACTGGCATCCCGCTCCGGTGACCTGACATGATGGTCCGTTAAAGTGCCACTCGTACAACGCGTGATTATCCTGTGTGCGGCCTGTGATCGCTAATCCAATGTTTTTATGGCCAGGATTCAAAACACTTATGGACCGGTTACGATTCCAGTATGTAACCTTCCTCCCCGTGCATGCTTAAATCGAGCCCTTGGGTTTCTTGCTCTGCACTCACGCGCAAACCGACGACTACGTCGCAGATCTTAAGAATGACCAGCGTGCCCACAATCGCCAGCACCCACGCGATCGCGCTGCCGATGACCTGGTTGAGGATTTGCCCCGCGTTGCCATCGACCCATCCCAAGGGAAGCGGCTTGCCGGCGGTGTCCTTTAGCGCATTGTTCACGGCGTTAGTGGCGAACACCCCGGTTAGAATGGCGCCCAGAGTCCCACCGGCTCCGTGCACGCCAAAGGCGTCCAGAGAATCGTCATAGCCAAATTTCTGCTTGACCTTGGTTACCATGAAAAAGCAGACCAGTCCCGCGGCGAAGCCAATCAGCAAGGCCGGCATCGGCCTAACAAATCCAGACGCAGGTGTAATTGCCACCAGGCCGGCAACAGCGCCGGAAATGCCCCCCAGGGCGCTCGGCTTGCCCTGTTTGACCCACTCCGCAAGCATCCAGCCCAGAGCCGCGGTGGCCGCCGCGAAATGGGTGGCCACGAACGCGCTTGAGGCCAGCCCGGATGCGGAGAGGGCGCTGCCGGCATTGAAGCCAAACCATCCCACCCACAACAGGCACGCTCCAATGAAACTGAGAACCAGGCTGTGGGGCTTCATACCTGTGGGATACCCCACACGCTTTCCCAGATAGAGGGCGCAAACCAGTGCGGAAACGCCCGAGGTAATATGCACCACGGTGCCTCCGGCGAAATCAAAACAAGGAATGCTTCCCCCCAGGAAGGCATTCAACAAACCTCCTTTGCCCCACACCATGTGGGCCATGGGAAAATATACAAACAGGGCCCACAGTACAGTGAACAAGGCCATGGCGCTGAATTTCATCCGCTCCGCAAAAGCCCCTGTAATCAAGGCGGGTGTGATGATCGCGAACATGAGCTGATACACCATGAAAGTCTGGTGCGGGATGGTGGCAGCGTAGTCGGGGTTGGGGCTGCTGTCCACACCATGCAGGAAGATGTATTGAAAGCCTCCAACAAAAGATGTGCCAGTTCCGAATGCCAGGCTGTAGCCCACGAGCGCCCACAATACTGTAATGATCGCCATTAATACGAAACTCTGCATCATGGTCCCGAGCACATTCTTCTTGCGCACCAGTCCGCCGTAGAAAAGTGCAAGGCCGGGACCGGTCATCATCAGGACCAGGGCGGCACTCGTCAGCATCCACGCGTTATCGCCCGCACTTTGCGCCGACTTAACGGCAGCGTTTAGTGAATCCAGGTCCGTCGTTTGTGCCAAAGCTGGGGACAACAGGAAGACCAATAAGCCGGCCTTCAGGAATGTTCC
>DATGYF010000726.1:0-3822 GCA_035298145.1 Terriglobales bacterium
TCCCTCGTTCATCTGACTCTTGGCTACGACCACCGCATCATCGACGGCGCAGTCGCCGACCAGTTCATGGCTGAGGTCAAGAAAGCGCTCGAGAACTGGAGCGAAGAAATCGGATAGCTAGGGCTGGGTCGGTTTTGCCCAGGTGGAAGCGTTCAGGCACAAAACCGTGCCATCGATCACTGCGCTCAAGCCCTGTTTAAATTTTTCCGGATCCACGATATGCCGAGACGTCACGGCATCGGTCAGTTGCAAAGCGGCTGACACGAACGACATCGCGGCGTTTTTCTTTTCAACTCCGGAACGGCTGGCAAACAGTCCTTCTATGCCGGTCACAATCGAAGGCACAAATGCGATCCCCTGCAGCAGCTTGGACAGAAAGTCCATGGGTTTCTCCTTAAATACATGAATGATTGGTTTGATCTGGGAACTTAAAGCCCGGAACTGGGAACTGAATTAGAAATCGGAGTGCCGTTACCTGAACCACCAGTGATCATGCAGGGCAATGGCCGCGCTGATCGCCGCCGTGATGGCCGCGTTCACAATCCGGTCATAAACTGAGCGCCGAATTTCGCTTTTTTCGAGTTGCGTCACCCGGTCTTCCACCAGCTTGACCCGGCCCGGCTGCCCGCTCCCCACCAGCATGTCCATTTTGGCTTCCAGCCGGCCCAGTTTTTCCAGCACCTCTCCCTGAAAGTCGCTGTCGGTAACCCGCATCACCAGCGACTGCCTGCCCGCTTTTCCCGGGTGGGGATAATTGGCCGAGATGTCGTCCTCGCGGTCTTTCATAATGGATACTTGAGGTGCAAGGCGGTCGTGTACCGGGAATATTTTGGCGGCGTCGAGTTGTCGAACTGCCGCAGGTAATAGTTTTGCACCGCGGCCAGCCGTGTCAGGGTGAAGGTCTGGGTGGAGAAGCGGCCGGCCAGGTTGCGGTCGTTATCCTGCCCCCAGCCGAAGTCGGTCCATCGCACTTCGCTGATCGTAGTGGTGGACGGGGTTTGCGCCCACGATGCCGTCAGCCCCACCCCTACAAACGCCAGCAAGTAGAAAAGCCGCCCCCAGGGGCGGCGGTGCTCGTCGAACATGTTTCCTCCCTTGCCGAGTTTCGCGCGCAAGGCAGACTCTCCCCTCAACCCGCAAGGGAAACGCGCCTCGATAAAATGTTTAGGATTGGTGGTTAACTGACAACTGGCAACCAACAACTGAAGACTGGCTTCTTACTTTTCCGCTTTCACCTGCTGGTCGAGAAACCTCTCCACGCTGCGCACATACACATCCGCAAAATCCACCACCGGGCGTTCTTTCTCGATCAGGTCCTGGGCCGCATCCGGTGTCCAACCCATCGAGCACAAAACCGCCAGTGTCATCATCGGCGCCCGGTGGACCCCGGCCGCGCAGTGAATGAACAGTTTGGTGTCGTCCTGGCTGAGCGCCTGGGTCGCGAATTCCACGCCGCGCTCAAATACCTCGGGCGGTTTGGGTTGAAAATCATCGTCGATCGGGTTCCACAGCACTTCGATGCCATGCGGCGCCGCCAGATTGGTGTCGTCAAATTCGATCTGCATATCGATGACGTGCGTGATGCCCGCACGCGACACCGCCGCCATGTTCTCCGCCGTCCAGATTCCGCCACCGACCGCAATCCGGCCCGTCACCCACGTCATGTCCATTCTGAAAGCCCCGTGCAGTAAAGGCTGGTACGCCACCGACAACCCTGGATGCCTCGTCGTATGGGGGCTGAACGTCGCCGATAAACGGTCTGCCGCCCGCACCCAACGACTGGTTGCCGTCGCCCAACTGTCGGCTTTCATTCTAAGCTATCCTCAACGGGCCCAGAGGCGGCCCCGGAATCTTCGGTAACTTTCGTTTCCGGCCTTGGCTGTTCGGGAAGTCCCAGGCTCCGCAGCAGCACCCCGGCCAGCGAATTTTCTTCGGCTGAGTCATTCGTCGATGTCGCGGGATAAAGCCCAATCATCTCGAAAAGGTACTTCATTCCCAGATAATGACCCTTGCTCACCTGATCGATCGTTGTCTCGACCATGCCTATGGCGCCGTTTCCCACCATGTCGGCAATGTGCCGGCGGATCTCCCCCAGGTCCGGTGCCTCGCCTCCGGCCGATTTCACCGGCGGCGCCACCCTCGCTCTGGTTGTTCCCGTTCGCACTTTCGCTTTCTTCATGCTGCGTCTGTGTCCCCGATATTCGTCGCCAAAAAAAAGGGCGCGCTCTCATGCGCGCCCACCGACTCTGTTCTTTCTCAATCTCTAAATCCAGAATAACAAATCAATTGGGGAGAATGGGACATGCACTCCTGAAATTTATTCCCTCTGTGCAGAAGCACTTGCAGAAATTTCTCTGCCGTTCCCCTCTTGACAATTTTTCGCCCGGGCCACATCACTGGCGGGCAAGCGAATCAATAGGCCGGAATCCAGAAAGATTCCTGTCACCCGATCGAGGGCCTCCGGGAACCGCCGTCCCACGGTGCGCCTCCAGCAGCCGAGCATGCGTGCAGCTTCGTTCTGCGTGTAGTCCTGGAGCGCGATCCTGGCAATCAATTTATGTTCGAACTCGCCCAGTTGCTCCAGCCCGCGTCCCACATCGTGCACAAAAATCACCGCATCTTCAAATGTCCCGGCGTGATAGGACGTTACCCGGGTGCGGAAGAATTCCCGCCCCAACAAAGACGGCAGTCGTCCCACCTCCACCGACAGCCGTTGATAACGCCTGAGTATGCCCAGCGTCCGCTCCCGGTAGAGCCATAAATCGGGATCGGGGCCGCTCACATAATCTGCCCCAGGACACGACCGCGGTCCGGGTCCGGTACCCGCCCGGCGCAAAGGGGATGGATGCGCCGCTTCACCGGGTCCCCGGCGGGCTGGCCGGTGTGAGAGACTGCACGGAGGGACGGTCATGCCGTTCCTCCTTTTCCGCAATAGACCGCCATTTCGCCCGCCTGCGCCTTGATCTCGATCTTGTGGTTCCCGGGCAAACGCGGCCGGCTTGTGGTTCTGCGCGGAGAGGGCAGGTCCAGCATCTCCAGGTCGCACGGAGCGCAGTAAATTTGCTGCGCTCCCCGGAGTCGCAACCACAGGGCCCCACAGCGTTCACAATATTTCAACTCCAGCTGGATTACTTCTGGATCTTCGCTTTCCATGATTGCCTCCATGTGTTTCCCTTCTGCGAGCAAAATAAAAAAGCCCTGTGCCGATTGCTCGGTCACAGGGCTCGTTTCTCTTACGATGACCTGTTGGAATTATTTAATTATGAGTACGTTGTCGTGCTCGAATGGGGAACTATTGGCCAACCGTATTTAATAGACCGTTGGCTGCCGGAAATAGCCCTCCTCATAGCCGGATTTCAGCACGCGGCCATTCTGCACCACGACGCTGAGCCGGCCCGTAAAATGGAGCTCCCGCAACAGCCGCTCCATGGCGGAAGAAAGCATCTCCGCGGCTTGCACCTTGCGGCGGAATTCCACGAAGTTGTTTTCCTCGCTCCCGGATTGTGTTTGGCTCACCATGACCTGTTCTGCTCTTGGTTATTAAATTCCCCCTCATGCATAAATAGCTATACAAGGCGCTGATCGTATAGCTCCTAATTTCCCAAGTCAAGAAGATATTGTCTTTTGGATGTTCTAACTATTTTATGAATAGCCGTACGCTATACGCGAGATGCTATACTCGGGGCCATGAAGTTCCGGGCCCTGCAGGAGAACCTGCGCAAAGCTCTCTGGGAGCGCATCGAAGAAGGCGAGTTGACCGGCCTGCGCCTGGCCCGCGAAACCGGCTTCAAGCAGGCCCACATTTCCAACTTCCTCAACCGC
>DATGYF010000727.1:0-3931 GCA_035298145.1 Terriglobales bacterium
ATGGAGCGCGGCCCAAAGCTTTCCAGCAGGCGGCGGACTTCCACCGGGTTGTATTTTGGATCGGAGGAGAACACGATCAGGAAAAACCTGTCTTTCGTCGCGAACGCGAAACGCGGAACATTGAACACGGGATGGTAGGGCATGGGTAGCCCGTTGAGCGCCAGCATGCCGAACACCGCGAAGATCCCGGCAAAGAGAATGGTCAACTCGAATGTCGGGACGATGAACGCCGGCCACGAATGATACGGCTTGCCACCCACGTTGACCGGATAGCTCACCACCGAAATCCAATACTGCATCAGGTATCCGCTGAGGCCACCGATCAGGCCGCCGATCAGCACGACCAGCGGCACTTCATCGTGATGGAACCCGATCGCTTCCGCCAGGCCCTCGACCGGGAAGGGACTGTAAGCGTCAATCCGCTTGTAACCGGCTTCCCGCGTGCGGTTGGCCGCATCCACCAACGAATTGACGGAATCGAATTCGGCCATCAGCCCGTAGGCTTTTGTGCGCTTCATTCCTTGACCTCCGCCTCGGGAAGCAAGGTCCGCATTTCGAAAATCGAAATCATGGGCAGGATGCGCACGAACAGGAACATGGCAGCCAGGAACATGCCGATGGTTCCGATGTATGTCATCCAGTCCCAGCGGGTGGGATAATACATACCCCAGGAAGAAGTGAGGAAGTCGCGGTGCAGGCTGACCACGACAATGATGAAGCGCTCCAGCCACATGCCTACCAGCACCACCAGCGAAACCAGGAAGAGCCAGACCGGGCTGCTGCGCAGCTTGTTAATCCACAGCACCTGCGGAATGCCCAGGTTGCAGATCAGCAGCATGTAGTAGAAAAACGAGTAGGGTCCGTGCAGGCGATTCCACAGCAGGAATGCGTCGTAGCGGTTCCCGCTGTACCAACCCATGAAAGCCTCAATGCCGTAGCCGTAGGCCACGATCAGCCCGGTGGCCAGCATCACCTTGGCCGAGTTCTGCAGATGCCGCTCCGTGATGAAATCTTCCAGCTTGTAAATCTTGCGAATGGGAATCGCCAGCATCAGTACCATGGCGAAGCCGGAGTAAATGGCGCCCGCGACGAAGTAAGGCGGGAAGATGGTGGTATGCCAGCCGGGCACGATGCCCACGGCGAAATCAAAACTCACCACGGTGTGGACCGACAACACCAGGGGCGTAGCCAGTCCAGCCAGCAGCAGGTATGCGGTTTCGTAACGATGCCAGTGCCGCGCCGAACCACGCCATCCCATGGCCAGCATGCCGTAGATGATTTTCTTCCAGCGTTCTTCCGAGCGGTCGCGCAAGGTGGCGAGATCGGGAATGAGTCCGATAAACCAGAACAGAGCCGAGATGGTGGCGTAAGTCGAGACCGCGAAGACGTCCCATACCAGGGGGCTGCGGAATTGCGGCCACACGTTCATGGTGTTGGGATAAGGAAAGAGCCAGTATGCGACCCAGGGCCGTCCCACGTGGATGGCGGGGAAAATTCCCGCGCAGGCCACGGCAAAAAGCGTCATGGCCTCGGCGAAACGGTTGATGGAGTTGCGCCACGATTGCCGCAATAACAACAGGATGGCGGAAATCAGCGTGCCCGCGTGCCCGATTCCGATCCACCAGACAAAGTTGACGATGGCAAAACCCCAGCCAATGGGGATGGTCACGCCCCAGATGCCGACGCCCTTCACGAACAGATAGCCCATGGCGAAGAGCAGCATCATGGTAAGGAGGAACATCAGGCCAAAGCCCACGAACCATGCGTTGGAAGTAGGACGAGTCAGCACGATCGAACTGATCTTGTCCGTGACCGAACCCAGGGTATATCCGGGTTCGATGACCGGCGCTCGTGTTTCTATCGGTTCGTCCATGATTTAGCTGTGCTCTGCTTCGAGTTCAGGATTCGGGTTGCGAATGTCCGCCAGGTACGTGGTGCGGGGACGCGTGTTCAGGTCCGCCAGCAATCCATAGTTTCGTCCCTGCGCCTTCAGTTTTGAAACTTTGCTCTCGGGATCGTTGATGTTGCCGAAAACAATGGCGTTTGCCGGACACGACTGCTGGCACGCCGTCTGCAACTCGCCGTCCCCAATCTTGCGGTCCTCGCGTTCGGCATCGATCCGGTGTTCGTTGATGCGCTGCACGCAGTACGTGCACTTCTCCATCACGCCGCGGCTGCGCACGGTCACATCCGGATTGCGCATCATCTTGAACTGCGAAGTTTCCCAGTCCTGAAACAGCAGGAAATTGAAGCGCCGCACTTTGTAGGGACAATTGTCGGAGCAATAGCGTGTCCCCACGCAGCGGTTGTAAACCATATCATTCAGGCCTTCGCTACTATGCACGGTCGCGCCCACCGGACACACCACTTCGCAGGGAGCGTTCTCGCACTGCTGGCACGGCACCGGCTGAAAGTAGGCTTTAGGATTGTCGCGATCGCCCTGGTAATAAGAGTCGATGCGAATCCAGTGCATGTGCCGGCCCAGCACGGTCTGTTCCTTGCCCACCACCGCAATGTTGTTCTCGGACTGACAGGCGACCACGCAATTGTTGCAGCCCACGCAAGCGTTCATGTCCACCGTCATGCCCCAGGCGTAGGGTCCGGCCGCATAGGGGTATGGCTTGTACAAAGTTAATTCTTTCGGCGGTTCTTCTTCGCGTGCGAAGTCAGGCTCTTTGCGGTACTCCTCGATGCTCGCGGTGCGCACCAGGGGACGTGCGCCAGTGGGCGTCTCCATGGTCTGGTAGCCCTGCGTGGATGCCAGCTTGTACGTGCCTCCAACCTTGCGTATCACAACGCCACTGGTAAACCAGGGCGTCGCACTGGTGCGGAGCGCGTACATGTCGAAACCGGCGCCAGTGCCGACTCGTCCGGCGCGGCGGCGTCCGTAACCCAGGAAGACGGTGACGGAATTGTCGGGATGGCCCACCTGGATCCAGACCGGAGCAGTCACTTTCTTGCCATTGAGTTCAAGCTCGACCAGGTCTTCGGTTTTGATCCCCATGCGCTCCGCCATGGCCGGCCCCATCAGCACCGGGTTGTCCCAGGTGAGCTTGTTCATCGGCTTGGGCAACTCCTGCAGCCAGCCGTTGTTGGAGAATTGTCCGTCGTAGATGGAGGGATCGCGCCGGAAGTTGATTTCGATGGCCTTGTCGTCGGCCCGCGGCGTGGCTGGGAAACTTGCGTTCTTGTTCGCAACCTGCTTCGCAGCGAATGTGGTGCCTTCAATCCAGCCGTCGTGGAGCGATTTTCTCCAGAATTCATCGAAGTCCGCGCCGGGATGCTGCTTCTTCCAGTAGGCCTGCACGATTTCATGGCCGCCGGTGTCGGCCTGCCCCGACAGCATGGAAACCAGTTCGCAGGCGCTCTTGCCCTCGTACAACGGCGCAATCAAAGGTTGAACAATGCTGACTGTCCCGTCATAAGCGCGCCCGTCGCCCCATGCTTCGAGGTAGTGGGCCTGGTTCACGTGCCATTGGCAGAGTTCCGCGGTCTCGTTCTGATAGAGGCCGAGATGCACACGCAGAGGAATGCTCGTGTTCTTGAGCGCATCGGCGAATCCCAGGTCAGCCGGTGCATCGTAGGCGGGATTGCCGCCCAGAAGGATAAGGATGTCCACCTTGCCGCCGCGCATGTCGGCGACCAGGTCCTTGAGTGATTCGGTTTGGTTTACCGGGTTGGCATCGACCGGTTCGGTGTAGAAAACTGTCTTACCGAGATTGCCCAGAGTTTGATTGATCCGGTGAACGAAAGCATGCACAACTCCCGGCTGATGGTCCCCGGCGATCACCACACTGGATCCGCGATGACTCTTGAGGTCGGCCAGCACCGCATCCAGGAATTTCTGCTGTTCCGCGCGGACCATGCTCCGGTCAGTATCGTCGCCGAGCATCATATCCAGCGCCCGCACGAACGATTCGATCTCAACCGC
>DATGYF010000728.1:0-4208 GCA_035298145.1 Terriglobales bacterium
GTGGGCCAGAAAGGCGCTCTTTGCGCGATTTGCAGCCTCAGCGGCCTCTTTGGCCACCTCGAGTTCGCCGGTCGGTTCCATTGCGAAGTTGAGGACGGAGTCTGGTAGGGTAGAAGTCCATGCCGATCACGCCGACCAATCCGTTCAAGGGACGCCAGTTCCCGGGCGAGGTGATTGTTCTGTGCGTCCGATGGTACTTACGGTATCCCCTCGCCTATGAGCACGTTGCCGAACTCTTGGCGGAACGCGGCATTGAGGTGGACCCCAGTTGCATTTGGCGATGGGTACAGGCCTATGCCCCCGAACTGAACAGACGCTGCCGCCCCTATCTAAAGCCGACCAACAAAAGCTACCGTACGGACGAGACCTATATAAAGGTCAAGGGCGAAGACAAATATCTGTATCGAGCCGTAGACTCGACAGGGCAAACCATTGAGTTCCTGCTCACCGCCAAACGGGATGCTGCTGGAGCCAAGCGCTTCTTCCGCAAGGCCCTGAACGCTGTTGGAAATCCCGTGCCACGGGTGATTACCGTCGACCAGAACCCAGCCTATCCGGCGGCGGTGGAAGCGTTGAAAGCGGAAGGCTACCTCCCGCGCCGGGTTCACCTGCGCCAGTGCAAGTACCTCAACAATGTGGTGGAACAAGATCACCGCACTGTGAAAAAGCGCGTCTGGTTGGCGAAAGGCTACGGCTCGTTTGCCACGGCGTGGCGGACGTTGCAAGGGATCGAAGCGGTCAACATGATTCGCAAGGGCCGAGCGCGGTGGGTGGGGAAGAAAGATACGAAGGCTCAAGCGGGTTTTATCGGCGCGCTGTTTGGCATCGCTGCCTAACTTCAAGTCCAAGCAAGACACCCATCTCGTCTCTTCGCCCACTCGACCCAATCTTCGCAATGAAACCGTTTATCGCACCGTTGGGGCCAGTCCAACCAACCTCCGAGGCATGACACGCGGCGCAAGACTGATTGTATTTGTTTACCAGCTTGAGAGACCTCTGAAATTGGTCGTCTGAAGATTTCGCTGGACAAAAGCTGCGGCTTCGGCTACCGTAGGGTTGGATGAGACCAGTCGGCAGGCCCGCCGCAGATAAGCAACCTGAGAGCATCGAGTTTGTTCCGAAGCGAGATCTGGATCGAGCGAAGCAGGAAAACGAGAGGCTGCGCAAAGAGATCGAGCGGCTGAAACAGGAAACCGAACGTCTGCGCCGGGAACTGGAAGCGGCGTTGCGCGCCAGCAAGCGCCAAGCCGCACCGCATTCGCGCGGCACACCAAAAGCCAACCCGCAGCGGCCAGGCCGCAAACCGGGCCGCCGCTATGGGCTGCATGCTTGCCGTCCCATCCCGGCGCGCGTGGATGAAAGATTCACGGTTCCCTTGCCAGAGTGCTGCCCGCATTGCGGCGGCGGCGTGGAAGCGGAAAGCTGCGAAACACAGTATCAGGAAGAGATTGTTCGGCGCACCATAGTGCGCCGTTTCGATATGGCCGTGGGCCACTGCTGCAAATGCAAGCGGCGGGTGCAGGGACGCCATCCGTTGCAGACCTCGGATGCGGTAGGAGTCGGCAGCGTGCAGTTGGGGCCGGAGGCACTGACCCTGGCAGCGATTCTGAACAAGCAGATGGGGCTGTCGCTGGGGCACACACGGCAAGTCCTGTCCTATGGGTTCGGGCTGGAGGTCAGTCGTGGAGGGTTGTACCGGGCACTGGCGCGGATGGCGGGCCGCGCGCAGCCGACCTATGACGGACTGGTGGAAACCGCGCGGCAAGCTCCCGTGAACGGCATGGACGAAACCGGCTGGAAGGTGGGCGGCCGGCTGCAGTGGTTGCACGTGGCGGTGAGCGCGCACGTGACTGTATATGCCGTTCTGCCGGGCCGAGGATACGAACAGTCGGTAGCGATTCTGGGCGCTGGATACGATGGGTTTCTGGTTCACGACGGATGGGCACCCTACTACCGGTTCCGGCTCGCATTCCATCAAAGTTGTCTGGCCCATCTGCTGAAGCGTTGCCGCGAGATGGCGCAGATCGCCTCGCCAGCGGCGCTGGCCTTCCCCCGGGCCGTAGAGGATTTGCTTCAGACGGGCTTGGCATTGCGCGACCGCTACGAGCAGGGTGAGGTCTCCGAACGCGGCATGAGCATCGCCACGGGCAAGCTGGAAGCCAAGCTGGACCGGATGCTGGAAACACGACGCCGTAATCCGGCGAACCATCGGCTCGCGCGGCATCTCGAACATGAACTACTCTGGCTGTTCACCTTCCTGCACTGTCCCGGGCTGGACGCCACCAACAATGCGGCAGAGCGCGCGATTCGCGGCATGGTGATCGCCCGCAAGGTGTGGGGTGGAAACCGGACCTGGGAAGGGGCGCGTACGCAACAGATCCTGGTCAGTGTGCTGCGCACCTGCTGGCAGCAGGGCAAGGACGCCTTCACACGCTGCGTAGGGCTGTTGCGTGCGCCACGGATCGTGATCCTAGACATTGTGCCCGGCGCGGACTGATCCGCGCCATTCTCAAATGCATGCCTGAATCCCTGACCTTTTGCGGACGCACGTTCGGCGCCGGCGAACTGGAGTTGATGCGCCAGACCGCGCAGGAGTTTTCCGCCCTAGGCGTGACGGAGATCGCACGGACCGTGTGCGAGTTGCTGGAGTGGACACGGCCCAACGGAGGGTTAAAGAACCACGAGTGCCGGCACCTGCTGGAGCAGCTCCAAACCGAAGGCTTCCTGAAACTCCCCGCCGTGCGAAAGCTGGGCGGGAGGGGTCCACGACGGGCGGACCTATCTGAGTCGTGCTGCGAACCGGCGCCCGTCCACTGCGCCGCCGGCGAGTGCGAGCCTCTGGAACTGGCTCTGGTGAAAAGCCAAGCCGAGAGCCGCCGGTGGCGCGAGCACGTCGAACGGTATCACTATCTGGGATGTCGCGTGCCGTTCGGCGCACACCTGCGCTACTGGGTGTGCAATCGCGAGCGGGAGTTGGCCTGTTTGCTCTGGACATCCCCGGCCTGGAAGATGAAAGCTCGCGACGAGTGGATCGGCTGGAACGACGAGCAACGGCAGCGCAACTTGCAATGGATCGTGAACAACGCCAGATTCCTTATCCTGCCGTGGGTTCGTGTCCAAGGACTCGCGAGCAAGATCCTGGCGCTGAGTGCACGGCGACTGCCGCCGGATTGGGAAAATTACTACGGCTATCGTCCCCTGCTGCTGGAAACTCTGGTGGATGCAGCCCATTTTCGCGGAACCTGCTATCGCGCCGCTAACTGGATTCATGTTGGTCAAACCGCCGGACGTGGTCGCATGGACCGGGCGCACATCGCTCACGGTCAAGCGGTCAAAGATATCTATGTTTATCCGCTGGCGCGCGACGCGCGCCAGCGGCTATGCCGGGATTAATATCGAGGAGAGTTCATTATGCCGAGAAAAAGAGCGTGGTTCCCCCGGAAATCTGTCAGCTCAAGGTCACCCTGCTCGGCACGAGCCCACCGATCTGGCGACGGCTCTTGGTGCTCGCGGACCTGACTCTGGCACAGTTGCATGACGTTCTGCAAGCCGCGATGGGGTGGGAAGACGGCCACATGCACGAATTTTCCATTGGCCAGAGGCGCTTCGGACGACCCGACCCCGAAGACCAACTCATGGGCATGCCTTCTGCGGAAAACGAGCGCACCGTGCGCCTCTCCGGCATACTGGGGAGGGTCAGCTCCAAGGTTATTTACACGTACGATTTTGGCGATAGTTGGGAGCACAGCATCGTCCTGGAGAAGTGGCTTCCAATTGATCCGAATGCCACATATCCAATCTGCACGGATGGCCAACTCGCGTGTCCACCGGAAGATTGTGGAGGCGTTCCCGGATTCTATGACTTGGTGGAGGCCCTCGCCGATCCCAACCACGAACGGTACGAAGAAATGCTCGACTGGATCGGCGGCGATTTTGATCCCCAGGCCTTTTCGGTTGACAAGGTCAACAAGATGCTTGCGCCCTTGAGTAGGCACCGACGCAAAACGTCACAGGGCTAGTCGTTGCCACGCCCCCACGGCTTGCCGAGACATGCAAGATCCGACGGTAAACAAATACCTTGAAACGGCCTTATCGAAAGTGCGCCGACCCGAACATCCAGTTCGAACATGGGGCATCCTTCCCGGCGCACTTCCGATAAGATCTATCGTTTGCAGCCGGTCCTCGGCCGAGACGCGGTCGAGGTCGGC
>DATGYF010000729.1:0-2463 GCA_035298145.1 Terriglobales bacterium
CTGTGTGGGGCGGGCGCCCTCGCCCGCCGCTTTTGGGGTTGACTTCCTGGGTTAAAGTTACGTGGGGTTACCGGGAGGCAGATGAATCGAAGTCACAGGCGGCGGGCGAGGGCGCCCGCCCCAACATGGTTTGCACCTCAGATCCGCATGGGCATGACGATGTAGCGGTACTTGTAGTCTTCGCTGTCGGCGGGGCGGAGCTGGCCGGCGGACTGGGGATCTTTGAACTCTAGTTTCACGTCGCCGGCGCCGACGGCTTTCAGGAAGTCCAGTATGTACTGGGCGTTGAAGCCGACCGTCAGAGAATCGCCCTGGTAGCTGGTTTCGAGTGAGTCTTCCGATTCCCCGGTTTCGGTTGACGAGGCGGAAAGCTTGACCTCCCCTTTTTCCAGGCGCAACCGCACGGCGCGCGAACGCTCGTCGGCAAACTGGGCCACGCGGGAGATGGCCGCGCTTAGCTCGTTGCCGGCCAGGGTGACACTTTTATTGTTGTCCTTGGGCAGGACCGCTTCGTAATTGGGGAACTGGCCGGTAAGCTGGCGCGAAGTCAGTAGCCGCTGCCCGATGCGGAAATACAGCGTGGATTCGTCTTTGGCGAATTCGATGGTGTCGGCGTCGGTCGAGTCTAGCAACGACCGCAGTTCGTCCATGGCTTTTTTCGGGATGAGGGTCTTCAGCTCTCCCGAAACGCCTTCGAACTTTTCGCCGCTGCGCTCGATGTGCGCCAGGCGATGTCCGTCGGTGGCGACCATGGTGATGGATTCAGGCTTCAGCACCATCAGCGCGCCGTTCAGGGTATAACGCGATTCCTCACTGGCAATGGCAAAGCCGGTCTTGGCAATCATGGCGCGCAATACCTGGGCGGGAATCTTCACCACACCGGCGGTGGGAAATACCGGCAGGGTGGGAAAGTTCGAACGCGCCATTCCAACCATCTTGGTGTTTGAACGGCCGCAACGAATACTGATCCAATGATTCTCCAGCAGTTTGATGGTGATATCGGCGTCCGGCAGCAGCTTTACGTAGTCGTGCAGTTTGCGGGCGGGGATAGTGCAGGAACCTTCCTTCTTGACCTTGGCGTTGCACACCGTGCGCAGGCTCAGATCGAGGTCGGTGGCGGTGAGCGAAAGTTTGTCGCTCGAAGCTTCGAACAGGTAATTGGATAGGATTGGGATCGTGGTCTTGCGCTCCACCACGCCCTGGGTCGCAGTCAGCTCTTTTAAAAGTTCGGCTTTGCTGACCGTGATTTCCATGGTGGCGGTCCCCGTGGCTGAGGCCAAAGCTTCTACCGGCATAACCCAAATCTCCCGTCAGGCGGCGCTACTTTGAATGCTTCCCTTATATCAAAATAAAAACCTATAAAACCAGCAGTAACAGTAGAGGGTCCGTAAAAGTGGAAATCGTGTCCAAACCCGCATCCGACCGGACTCTGCGTTCAAGCCTTCATGTCGAAAATTAGCCCACTCACTGGCGGAGATGAAGGTATCGTTTGGCCGTGCCGCGCGATTGTCACCGTCTCTTGCACACCTTCCACAACCGATTCACAACGCTGCTCAAGGAAGACTCTGCTGCTGAGTGGAAATACGGTCTGAAGCCGCGATTCATCCACCCAATTGCTCAGTCATCTTATTGATCAACCTGTTCAAATCCTTGTCGGTCTTGCGGGTGACATCGATCTTGTCCACCGAATGCAGCACTGTGGTGTGATGCTTGCCGCCAAACTGGCGTCCGATCTCAGGCAGTGAAGCCTCGGTAAGATGCTTGGCCAGATACATGGCGATCTGCCGGGGATAGACGATGGCGCGCGAGTTGTTCTTGGCCTTGATCTCAACCAAACGCAATCCAAATTGCTCAGCCACGGCTTTCTGAATCGACTCAATAGTGACCTTGCGGGCCTGGGAGTCAATGAAATTTTTCAGCACCTGCTGGGTGTAGGGCAGGGTGATCTCGGCGCCGATCAGTGAAGAGTGTGCCACCAGGCGGATGAGCGCGCCTTCGAGTTCGCGAACGTTGGAACGAATATTGGAAGCGATGTAGAGCGCCACGTCGGTGGGCAGAATAACTTTTTCCTGCTCCGCTTTCTTCTGGAGAATTGCCACCTTGGTTTCGAGGTCGGGCGGCTGGATGTCGGCAATCAGTCCCCATTCGAACCGGCTGCGCAGCCGGTCTTCGAATTCCGCCAGCTCTTTGGGAGGACGGTCGCTGGCGATCACGATCTGCTTCATGGATTCGTGCAGCGCGTTGAAGGTGTGGAAGAACTCTTCCTGGGTCCGTTCCTTCTGGGCCAGAAACTGAATGTCGTCCACCAGTAGTACGTCCACGCCCCGGAACTTGTCGCGGAAGCTGATCATCTTGTCGTAACGCAGCGAGTTGATCATTTCATTGGTGAACTTCTCGCTGGAAACGTAGCAGATCGCCGACTGGGGCTGGCGCCGCTTGATCTCGTGTCCGATGGCCTGCATG
>DATGYF010000730.1:0-3514 GCA_035298145.1 Terriglobales bacterium
CCCTATGGCAACTCTTGCGACAGCGACCGAAAAGAAGGCCCAGATGAACGCCGACGAGAAAGCTGAGCGCAAGCCTCAGCGCGGCCGGGTGGACGATAAGTTCAAAATCTTCTGTGGCACGGCCAACGAACCGCTGTGCGATGAAGTCTGCGCCTTTCTTGGATTGACGCGAGGCCAGGCGCAAGTCACGCGCTTCAGTGACGGCGAGGCTTACGTCCAGATTCAGGAGAACGTCCGGGGTGCGGACGTATTCGTGCTCCAGCCCACCTGCCATCCGGTGGACGAGCACCTGATGGAGTTGCTGTTGATGATCGATGCGCTCAAGCGCGCCTCCGCCAGGCGCATCACGGCGGTGATTCCGTACTTTGGGTACGCAAGGCAGGACCGCAAAGACAAGCCGCGCGTCCCCATATCGTCGAAGCTGGTGGCCGACCTGCTGACCACCGCGGGCGCGGACCGGGCGTTGATCATTGATCCGCACGCCCCGCAGATCCAGGGATTCTTCAATATCCCGGTGGACCACCTGTTCGCGTCGCCGGTGCTGGTGGATTATTTCAAGCGGCTAAGTCTGCCGAACCTGATAGTGGTTTCGCCGGACGCGGGCGGGGTGGAGCGCGCCCGGTTCTTTGCCAAAAAGATCGATGCGCCGCTGGCCATCGTGGATAAACGCCGCGTGGAGATGAACGTCGCGGAAGTGATGAACGTGATTGGAGATGTGAGCGGCCGCACTTGCCTGGTGATTGACGACTTGATCGACACTGCGGGTACGCTGGTAAAGACCGCCGCCGCGCTCGTGGAGAACGGGGCCAACAAAGTTTATGCCTGCGCCTCGCATCCGGTTCTGTCGGGTCCGGCGGTGCAGAATCTTTCGCAGTCCTGCATTTGCGAAGTGGTTGTGACCAACACCATCCCGTTGAGCGAAGCTGCTCGGCGGGAACCGAAAATCAAAGTACTGACCATCGCGGGCCTGATCGGACGTGCGATCCAGTCGATTCACGAAGAGACGTCGGTCAGCAGATTGTTTTTATAGGAACCTAAATTTATGGCAACCGCAACTGAAAGCAACGTCTTAGAAGCGCAACCCCGCACCCCGGGCAACAAGAACGTGGCCCGCCGGGTGCGTATGGGCGGCAAGATTCCTGGAGTGCTCTACGGAGCCGGCAAGGACTCGTTGACCGTTACCCTCGATCCCCGCCAGGTCACGCGCATTCTCCATTCCGCCACCGGCCACAACACCATTTTCGATCTCGCGGTCGAGGGCGGCGAACGCACCAAGGCCATGATCGTGGACTGGCAATATGAGCCCATCAAGAGCCACCTGTTGCACATCGACCTCAAGCGCATTGCCATGGACCAGAAGCTCACGGTCAGCGTGCCCATCGTGCTCAAGGGCGAGGCCGCCGGAGTAAAGCAGCAGGGCGGCATCCTGGAGCAGATTCTGCGCGAAGTGGAAGTCGAGTGCTTGCCCGGCGACATTCCCAGCGCCATTGAAGCGGACGTCAGCGAACTGGTGTTCGGCAAGGTCCTGCGCGTTTCCGACCTGACCCACGACGAGAAGAAGATCCAATTCATCAGCGACGCCAACCAGCCCGTGGCCCACATCACCACGGTCAAGGAAGAAGTGGCCGCCACTCCGGAAGCAGTTGCTGCGGAGGCAGGCGCCGCTCCGGCCGAGCCCGAAGTGATCAAGAAGGGCAAGCAGGAAGTCGAGGGCGAAGAGGGTGCAGAAGCCGCTCCCGAAAAGCCGGAGAAGCCCGAAAAGAAGGAGAAGAAGTAGCCGCGCGGGCCGTGTGGGGACGGCCGCAGACCATGTAGGGACGGGGTCTCCGACCCGTCCAGGTCGAGCGCAGCTCGACTGGTTTTTGGGTTTCGGTTCGGACGGAGAATTTGCCGAGCGTTGCTCGGCCGGACAGCCGAGGGCGGCTGTCCCCACGCAGGCCCTGTGGGGAGAAATGATCGGGCGTGAAACTGATTGTCGGGTTGGGCAATCCGGGCATTGCGTACCAGTTCACGCCGCACAATCTGGGCTTTCTCACCATTGACCGCATTGCGAACGACCGCGGCGTGGAAGTAAGAAATCGCCAGTGTCATGCGCTCACGGCGCGGACAGAAATCGGCGACGAGCAGGTCCTGCTGGCGAAACCAGAGACCTTCATGAACCTGAGCGGCATGTCGGTTCGTGAACTGGTGGCGAAGCATGAGATCACCCTGGAGACGGACCTGATCGTGATTTACGACGAACTGGACCTGCCCCTGGGCGCGATTCGCATCCGGCAGCGGGGCAGTTCGGCGGGCCACAATGGCATGAAGTCGATCATTGCGGCTCTGGGCACGCAGGAGTTTTTACGCATCCGGCTGGGAGTCTCGCCGGAACGGAAGATTGCGGATGGCGTCAAGTTCGTTCTGACTCCCTTTCGCAAGTCGCAGCTGAAGAAGGTGGACGAAGTGCTGGACAGCGCCGCCGAAGCGGTAAGCGTGATTTTGCAGGAAGGCCCGGCTGCGGCCATGAACCGCTTCAACCGGAAGGCTGAAGCCATGTAGGCGCGAGCGTCCCATGTGGTCGCGGGCGACCCGCCCGCGAGAGTCGAAACTCACGGTCAAAAGCCGCGGGCGAGTCGCCCGCGACCACGAGCGCCTACATTGAAAATCGAACGTGGTGGATGGAAGGTGGAGAGAAAATGAATCGCACTTATGAATTGATGTTTATCGTCCGCCCCGACATGGTGGAAGAGGAGCAGGACAAGCTGATTTCCACGCTGGAAACCGCCGTCACTTCTTCCGGCGGAAACGTAAAGAGCGTGGAGAAAATGGGCAAGCGCCGCCTGGCCTACATGGTCCGCAGATTCCACGACGGCATCTACGTGCTGCTGACGGTGGAGGGCGGGGGCGGACTGATTCACGAACTGGAGCGCCGCCTGCGCGTCACTGAACCTGTGATCAAGTTCATCACCGTGCGCATCGACGAAGAACAAAAGCGCCTGGACAAGATCAAGGCCATCCGTGACGCCAAGCGCAAGACGCCGCCACCCGCCCCGGTCGCGGAGACCGGCGGAGAAGCGGCAGAAGTCACAGCGTAGCTGTTCGTCAGTCGTCGGTCTTCAGTCTCCAGCAGGATGACTGGGAACCGGCTTCGTGACGACTGAAGACTGACCACCGACGACTGATTTTAAGGAGCATCATGGCTGAAGAAACCAGAGCAACAACAGTGGCAGGTTCCGAGCGTCCGGCGGGTGGAGATCGCCCTTCCGGCGATCGGCCCTCATTTGGTGATCGCGAGCGCCGTCCTCCCCGTCCCGGCGGACCGGGTGGTGGCCGCGAAGGTGGGCGCAAATATTTTCGCCGCAAGAAGGTTTGCAAATTCTGCGTGGAGAAAATTGAGGCCATCAACTACAAAGACGTCCGGCTGCTGGCGCAGTTCGTGGCGGAGAGCGGTAAGATCGTGCCCCGGCGCCTGACCGGCGTCTGCACGCCGCACCAGCGGCGTCTGTCCCTGGCCATCAAGCAGGCGCGAAAC
>DATGYF010000731.1:0-3778 GCA_035298145.1 Terriglobales bacterium
CGTCGCCAATCCTGCCTCACCTTGCTTCAGAATCGCAATGATCTGCTCTTCGCTGTGTCGCGTGCCCTTCATGGTGGTTCTCCTCTCCTGGTTTGGGAGAACTCACATTTTAGGCGGTCCAGTTTTCGGGGGCTACGTCAGTCTGGCGGAGAGGGAGGGATTCGAACCCTCGGTACCGGTATTAGCCAGTACAACGGTTTAGCAAACCGCCGCATTCGGCCACTCTGCCACCTCTCCGATTGAAAACAAATAACTTACTATCGTCACCTGAGAATTACTGCTTCTTGCTGCATGATTGGTATTTTGACGATGTCCTTGGGAGGGCACATGGGCAGATACCAGTCAGGAGAAGGAGCCACATCTATGCAGCATGAGCCTGCATTTCTCGTTCGGTACGACGCCTCCGAGATTGTAGTCGGTAAGGTGACTCGGGTGCAACGCTCTTATTGCCTTTGCGACCAGGACGACAAATACCACAGCCGGACGTGTACGGCGGTGAAGCAGAAAACCGCCGAGCACATGTTTACCCACCCGGAGTGATGGCCCACGGCATTCAGTTGTGTTTCATTCGTCCGGGACGGCTGGTGGAAAACGGATTCATCGATAGTCTCAATGGGCGACTGCGAAATTGATGCCTGAACGTGGAGTGGTTTGATTCCTGGCGGACGCGCGCGGCGAAAGCTGGCCAAGTTTGGTGCGCATTACTATTGCGAGGGGCCGCACGGTCCCTGGCGGATCGGACGCCGGTGGCATGCGCGGAGCTGCACAGGCATGTCACAGAAGAAACTGGTACATGGATGGAGCGCGTTCATCGACAAAGCGCGGCGGGGCGGGGAAGCATAACTCGAGGCTGCGCCGAACCCTTGGGGTATCGGGCTGACGAACGCAAAGCGCTTGACCGGGTCAGGCCAGCCGGGGAAAGATCGCGTTTCAGCGGTTCCGGCGCGCCTGGTCCTTTCCCGCTTTGAAAACCATTTCCGCCATATTTGAAATTACTAATTCTGCCAGCCAGTCAGTCCGACCCATAATTAGAGGCCGCCAGCAAACGCGGTGTCTGGTGTGAGCCCAGGTTTGAAGAAGGCCCTGCAACCAGACCTGAAAGGGAGGCATGGAAGCGCGCCCGGCGTGAGTCGGGATTTAGATGCCAGGCTTCGAAATGCCGCGCACGCCACCACTGCATGTCCGATCCGCCCGAGCCCCGTTTCGTTGCCGACCTGGCGGTGCGAGTGTTCGGCATGGATGCGGTGGGTCGTCCTTTCTCCCGGAACGCCCATACCCTCGATATCAGCGATCGCGGCGCCCGGCTTTCCGGACTTGAAGCAAAGCTTCTCGTCGGGGACGTCATCGGAGTGCAGCTGGGCGACAGCAAAGCCCGCTGCCGGGTGATCTGGGTCACGGGCCCGGCACTACCCATCGATGCGGGCGTAGAAATCGTGTCGGGACAGCCGTGTCCGTGGGAGCGGCAGCGGGCGGCGCACCGGACCATGGCAACCTCTCCCATTCTCCGGACCGCACCGGTGGTGAAGGACAAGAGAAAATTTCGTCGCCACCGAATTTCCTTTCCCCTGGAAATCCGGCATGGGCAGAGTGTGGGCTCGGTTGGCGCCGCGACCACGGCGGACATGAGCGCCGGAGGCTGCTACGTCGAGACCAGGACGCCTCTCCCGGTCACAGAGAAAGTGACCATTGCTTTCTGGTTGAATTCCGAACGAGTGCAAACCACAGGCGTGGTCAGGACCAGCGACCGGGGAGTGGGCATGGGGATCGAATTCACCGGTCTCGACGAAGCAGCCCAGGAGCAACTGCAAAGGCAAGTCGAGAGCATGGATTCGCCGTTGATGAAGGCGCAGGGAGCTTCTTAAGGCCAGGGTGATGGAGCCGGCCGGTTCAGTTCGAGACTGTCCCAATTTGAAAACCCAAACCAGCATGGTCAGAGGGTCCTAATTCGGTTTTTCATCTTCCAAATACATAATTGAGCCTCGCGGGCACATACAGGCGTGCACTTTTCGCTTAAGGACGGGTTCTCGACCTCGAAGCGGGACACTTGACGCCGGGCGGTTCCGCGCCCCGTCACGATCGGGTGAAATGAAAAGCACATCAGGCTCGAATCGGAAGGTACAGCTCGGGTTCGGGGCCGCCATTCTGGCCCTGCTCATCGTCGGTGCCGCCTCTTATCGCGGCCTGGTCGTGTCCAGCGCCAGCACCCGCTGGGTACGCCATACCCACGACGTTCTGGAGACCCTCCAGGACCTGCAGTTCGCCATGCAGAGTATCGAGTCCAGCAGCCGGGGATTTGTGCTGACCGGCAACGAAAATTACCTCGAGAGCTACCACAGCAGCCGCTCCAGGGCGGCCCAGGACCAGGCCGCGCTGCGCAGCCTGACCGCGGACAACGCCCAAACTCAGCGTCAGCTGCCCGGGCTCGAACGGCTGGCGGCGCAGCAGATCCAGGAGGCCGAGCGGGTGATCGCTTTGCGCCAGGGGCAGGGCATGGAAGCGGCCGCCGGCGCCTTGCGCGGCGAAGGGGGCCAATCGAGGGAAGAGGCATTACAGGCCGCCGTGCTCCAGTTGCAGGTGGAAGAGCGGCGCCTGCTGGAGCTGCGGGGCGAGGACGCCAGACGGCGCCTGGGCCAGGTCCAGAGCGTTCTGGTCCTGGGAACGTTGTTGGGTTTATTGGTGGCCGCCGCCGCGGCCTGGAGCCTGCAACGCCGCAACACCGGACGGGGGCAGGCAGAAGCGGCGCTGCGGGACAGCGAAGAACAATACCGGATGCTGCTCGACGGAGTCCAGGACCACGCCATCTTTATGCTGGACCCGGGTGGCCGGATCGTGAGCTGGAATGCCGGGGCAGAGCGCATCCAGGGCTACAGTGTGGAACAGATTATCGGACGCAATTTTTCCTGTCTCTTTCCCGCGGAAGACATCCAGCGCGGCCGCCCTCAGGAGGTGCTCGCCATCGCCGCCGCCAGTGGCCGGCATGAAGAACAAGGCATGCGGGTGCGGAAAGATGGCTCCCGGTTTCTGGCCAATGTCACCTGCACCGCGCTGCGCGACCCGGCGGGACGTCTGCGCGGCTTTACCGAGATCAGCCGCGATCTCAGCGAAAGCAAGGAGTCGGGAGCGAAGTACCGCGGGCTGCTGGAGGCGGCGCCCGATGCCATGGTGGTGGTGAACCCGGGCGGAGAGATCGTGCTGCTGAACGTGCAGGCGGAGAAACAGTTCGGCTACCGCCGCGATGAACTGGTAGGGCAGCAGGTCAAAAACATCATTCCCGAGGGTTTCGCGGAACGGCTGATCGCCGACGGCACCCGCAGCGCCGCCGAGGCCCTGGCGCAGCAGATCGGCACCGGGATCGAACTTTCCGGGCGGCGCAAGGATGGGAGCGAGTTTCCCATCGAAATCATGCTGAGCCCGCTGGAGAGCGCGGAGGGCACGCTGGTAACAGCGGCGATCCGCGACATCAGCGTGCGCAAGAACGCGGAAAAGCATCTGGCGCAGATGGAAGGCCGCTACCGCGGGCTGCTGGAGGCAGCCCCCGATGCCATGGTGGTGGTGAATCCGGGCGGGGAGATCGTGCTGCTGAATGTGCAGGCGGAGAAACAGTTTGGCTACCGCCGCGATGAACTGGTGGGGCAGCAGGTAAAAAACATTATTCCCGAAGGCTTCGCCGAACGGCTGATCGCCGACGGCACCCGCACCGCCGCCGAAGCCCTGGCGCAGCAGATCGGCACTGGACTGGAACTGCTGGGGCGGCGCAAGGATGGCAGCGAGTTTCCGC
>DATGYF010000732.1:0-8444 GCA_035298145.1 Terriglobales bacterium
ATCAGCATCCTTGCGCTCCGTAATCCTCAGCTGCCTTGTCACCTGAACACTTCTCAGCGGAAGTGAAAGGCGGCTGACGATTACTCCGCTTGGTGCAGATGGGGAGACTCGAACTCCCACCGGGGGTGATTACCCGACACGGTCCTGAGCCGTGCGCGTCTGCCAATTCCGCCACATCTGCATGTCAACATATAAAATTGGCGGAGGCGACGGGATTCGAACCCGCGGTCTCGGCCGTGACAGGGCCGCATGTTAGGCCTCTACACCACGCCTCCGTTTGTGGTGGAGCTAAGCGGGATCGAACCGCTGACCTCTTGAATGCCATTCAAGCGCTCTCCCAGCTGAGCTATAGCCCCGTATGAAATTGGAGCGGGTTACGAGACTCGAACTCGCGACCTACACCTTGGCAAGGTGTCGCTCTACCAACTGAGCTAAACCCGCAATGATTGGTGACCCCATGGGGATTCGAACCCCAGTTTGCGCCGTGAGAGGGCGCCGTCCTAGGCCTCTAGACGATGGGGCCGGACCTGGTGGACCGCGAAGGACTCGAACCTTCAACCGTCCGATTAAGAGTCGGATGCTCTACCATTGAGCTAGCGGTCCATCTACTACAACCAGAAGCGTACGAGATGCTGAGGCAAATGCGTCATTCAGCGGCCCGACATCTCACTGGCGCCGGAGTTGTAGTTTAGCAGGCCAGCCGGTCCGTGTAAACCCTTTATATCTGGACGTGTAGGGCAGGGCAACCAGCAGAAGCGCTGGCGGTCGCTAAAGTCACAAGCAACAGTGCGCTTGCGGCTGTTGAGAATGAAGCTAGTCGTCATCATCGGCAAACTTTGAACCAAGTTTCGCCTTCACCACGCCGACAGCATCGGCGTGAGCATCAATTTCAGCCGCCACCTGGATAACAGCCCGGGCCTCTGCCTGCGTCAGAGGCTGGAGTTCCCCTTCCCCTGTCATCGCCCGCCGGATCAACTGCCCAACCCAACTGGCCAGTTGGTCCGGATCAACATGAGGAGGCCCCGGGTTGGTCTGCTTGCGCACATGCTCCCGCACGATGCCGCGCAACAAGCCGCTGATCTCATCGCCAGCGGCCTTGCGCTCATTCAAAAACGGGATGATATCCGCCAGGTCCTCGCGAGTCAGCTTGAACCCAACAAGCGAGCCAACCTGGTAGGCTTCCCCCTTCATTCTGGCCATGGCTTAAGCCTCGCTCTGCGTAATCGAAAAGATCAGATGACCAACAGCGTTGGCCCACTGCGGATCGTCGGTGGCGATGTGCACAACCGACCGGAACTTTTCGGGCAGCGCTCGCTCCAAATACGGCCGAATCACCTTGGCGCCGCCACCGACTACAAAAGCGGCCGAGACCCTCGCTGTGAGGCTGGCTACCACGTCATCCCGCACCTTATCGGCCAAGACCCGCAGATGACGATCAACGTAAGCCTTGATCGAGAACGTCTTACCGTAGAACGGTAGTTCGATCTCGCTTTCCCCGTCCCAGTCCTCCAGATACTGAAGCAGGTGCCCCTCATTGAGCAGGATCGTCTGGTCATCAGCTGCCCGTCGTACATCACGAACGATGGACTCCAGGTAATCCATAACGCCGTACGGTTTCCCCTCGCTGGCCTGATCATCATAATCCAACTCCGGCCGTACCATCACCAGGTCGCCGGTGCGACCGCCAAGGTCGAAGACCATGAATGTTTGCTCCAGCAATTTCGGCTGCAACGGCTTCAGTTTCAGTTCCTGGGTGATCTCGGTGTTCATGCGCACGTCTTCGGTAATGCCGTAAATCTGCGCCAAAGCGGCACCCAAGCCTTCAGGCAAAACCCGCACCTTGTTGACCACAATCTTCACCGTACGACCATCTGGCACACCGGCAACGCCATTGAAACGCACAATGTGGGTGCCACGCAGCCGGCGGGAAACTTCCTTGCGATGCAAGTCGTTATCCTTGCACAGATCGACTGGAAGGCCAGCGGTCAGAATGTTGATGACCAACGTGTCCTCCTCGGCCCGCAGCCGACGATGCGCCAAAATGGCGAGAGCGGCAAGACCAGACACGTAGAGCTTGATGTTCAAGCTCTTTTTTTCGTTGCTCTCGGCTTTCAGCGCCTGCTTGGCCAGGTCCTCATTCATGGTGAAGACCTCCCCCACCAACCACCGGCCTGTCGTTTCTACCAGTTCAGCGCCAACAGCATCCGCCCGAGTGAGCGCCTTCGACGTGATGGTCAGGTCGAGACTCTCCAACAACGTGCGCTTCTTGCTTAGGTCTTCGTTGCCCCGGGCCAGCCCCTGCTCAGTAGCCAGGATGCTAGACAACACCATCACGCGGTGCGCCTCAATACCCCTCGGGCCGAAGGCCACCTTCGTGTATTGGTTCCCCAGGTCGACGCCGGCAGCGCTCACAATGGACAAATGCATAGGTATCCTCCTCGTCCGGTGGTTCAATATCAGATCGACCAGCTATTGCCATCTGCTTCGCCGTTCTTCATGAAAATCCTCTATGTTTAACCATCACAAAGCTCGTTATAAGCCATATCGGGCCACTTGGTTTAACCTCAGATTCAAAGAACCCGCCAGCGATCCGGCTACGTTCAACCGAGATGACTTTGCCCTAGGCTCATCTGCGTAGGAGTAAGGCTATCACCGTTAAACCGAACCGAAGAAGACAACAGATGCATTCGGTTTCAACCATTCGTTTTACACACGCAACGCACCGCACACATCATTCGGTTCATTCGGTTTAAAAAACCTTTTATAAAGCCACAACGTTACGCTACCGTTTCGAGGCAATCGGTATAGTCCATCAGATTGTATTCGTTATATCACTAACTAAACCGAAATATCACTGCATCAGTTTCATTCATCATTGTGGCTTTAAGACTGCACACATTCGTGCACAACACACCATGTCACAGTAGCACCGACAACCACATTCGCCCTCGAACAGCAGGAACCATTATCAAGAAAGCGAATGGTAGTAATCGCCAAGTTCGTCAAGAACGCAAGACTCGTTGTTCGATGTCGTACGGTCAGAATTCAGGTAAAACAAGGCATCAAACCCGTAAAACAGACGAACTGTTACGGTCACAAAGGGGAGGAAGACATGGACGGCGATTCAGTTCAGCAGCAGCCACCTGAAACAGCGGTCACAGCGACAGAGGCAGCCGGACGGATCGGCGTCAGCATCGACCAACTCCGCATGTGGTCGCAACCCGATCAGTTCGGTCGCTACCTGACAGCGCCCCGGACGCAATCCGGACGCCGGCGCTACACCGAACACGACATTGCGGTCTGCCAACTAATACGGCGATGGCACGACCAGGACGGCATGACTTACCGCCAGATCGCCGAGCGCTTCGAATCCCAAGGTGTCGACCGATGCCTTCAACTGACGATCGGATCAGAACAGACCAACGTAGTGCTACAGGAAGAAGCCGAACGTCTCCGCCGCCAGGTAGCAGATCAACTCGTCCAGTTGGCCCGCCTACAGGAGATCAGCCGCCAGTGGACCGAGGCCCGATCTGTCGGCCTCACGGTCATGCAGGATGTAGAGGCCAAGCGACTCCAGGCCGAGCGGGAACTCGAGTTCCTAGAGCAGTCCCAGCGCCGTGCCGCCCGCCATCTACAACAGGCAGAAGCTGCCCTCGACAAACTCGGTCTCTGGGCCTGGCTCACAGGCGGCCGCCAGCGTGCCCTCCTACATCTCCAGGAAGCCCAACTGGCTTACGCCGAAGCCGTTGAACGAGTCGCCACCATGCATTCCACCATGGAACGCATGACACTACTCCAGATGCGCAAAGCACTCGGAATACCGGCAGGTGACATGCCGATCGATATCACCGAAGTCGCTGCTACCACCGATAGTCAAGCGCATGGGAACACATGAAAACCCAAAGCCCGAGTTGGTGCTCGGGCTTTTCAATTGGCCCAAACAGCCCTCCTGCACCCTGCTGTCGCTTAGCCCCCTGGATCCAACGCAGTGCTAAAACCAGACGAAACTCCCCTCCGGGAAACTCCAGCACGCTTCACAGACAGCACAAAAAACGCCGCACACACCCCTGCAGCAACGGAAACAGGCACTACCTCAGCCGTATCAGACAGACAATCCTCCGACTTAAAAGCAAAACCCACCCACGCACCCATCTCAGCAGCTCCGCTGCTATAACCGGAATGACCATTTTCCGTAACGTTGTCAGCAGACGGTTCCAGCACTGACAACACCGACTTGCCCCCCCGGCCGCGCCTGGTGACTACCAGGAGCACGCCCTTTTCCTCCAACAGCTCGAGAACAGCCCGGAGTGTGCTCCGATTGGTATCAATCATGTCGGCAATTTCGGCCTGCGTCATCTCGATGCGCCCGCCCTCGCCCGCGACAAACCGGAGGACGCGCTCAGCAACCTCCTCGTAGTGCTCCCGTCCGCCGTTGGTCTTGCGATCCTCCCACGACTTGCGGGGCGTCAGTGGCCTCCAACGGCCCTCAAAGTGGTATCCGGCAACTTTGACTGTGGGAAGCCCCAGGAGGGAACGCAGACGAAACCATGCCGCCCCCTGCATTTCCGCCCATGCCCGTGGATTGGCATGCTGGCACCGCTCTGCACTGGATAGACAGCTCCGCAGTTCGTGTTCCAGCAGGGGAGGGCTGTTTCGATTGTTCCAGTCCTGCAGGGCTACCAAGGATTCTTCTGCCCGGGCCCCCTTGCACAGCAAGTAGACGGCGATATCGTGAGCGACCTGGTTCCGTTCCCCTTGGTTCACGCCGGCCGCTACTGTACGGATCTCATGAAGAAGGGCAGCCACGTCCTGAACGGCGGCATGAGATGGAGCGGCGACAACCTGCAGTGGCTTGGCCCGCATCAGCTGCTTCAGCGCCGCTAGCTGGCGGATCAGCGCGTAAAGGTTGGCCCGAGCGCCGTCACGCCGAACCGCCACATAGGGAATAAACCCCGGGTGCTTGGCGCGTGGCATTCCGGGGATCACGAATGGCTGGACCGCCCGTACCGCGTTGGCGTCAGCCCCAAATGGCTCCAGGTAGCGGCAGACCCCTTTGGCGGCCCGCTCCCAGTCTTCCAGCGTTTCGGGAGACGCCCGTAGCGGCTTCCCGTCGTTGCGGATCAGCGGGAGATAGACATGAAGGCCTTCCGGCCCGGAACGTACGACCTGGTAGGCGTCCACACCAATGGCGTTCAGATGGGCCTCTAGAGCCGCCTTGAAGCCCCACCAGTCCTTCTCGAGCATGCGCCGGTACATGGGGTCCATCCGGTGGCCATCAAGGTCTGCCACGATGCCCAGAATGTGCCGTGCTCCGTCCGCCCGGAAGGTAGCACCCTGCTTCCCGTCGCGGCCCCCCCGGTACTGGGTGATCTGCGTGCATACCCAGTGGTCTGCCTCTGCGCCGGCATCCAGTTGATTTTGCAGGTAGTGGCTGATCGACCGCCGGCTCTTGAGCGGGATCATGTCAGGCACCGCTTCCCCTTGCAGCCGCCGATAGAACACCAAAAATCCCTGGTCACTCCGATGGCCAGGGGGAAGAGGGGTCTCGCCGCGCCGGCGGCCCGAGCCCGCGGAAAACACGCCCGATGGCACAGCCCACTCGAGAAAATCCATCGCTTCTTGGACTGAAGGCGCGGTCAGAGGCATAGAGAAGGAGAGGGGCTGAGCTTCGCACTCGCAGGGAATGGCCGGTACCAAAAAGGAAACCTCCTTGAGGCGCAAGTCGCATAGCAACGCTAGCTGACCCCTTGCCTTTCAGGAGGTTTCCGGTTAAAATTGCCCTGTCAGGACAATCTAAAACCGAGATCTCCTCGAGAGAGGGGTCGCCCTAGGGCCCGCTTCACCTCGTTAGCCGCCAAGCACACGGAGGGGATGCGGGTTTTGTGTTATGTCAGGCGCCTTTCGAGGCGCCTTTTGCGTTTGGAATGCGCAACCAATTGTCGCTCCGCGATTATAACACATCTGGCAAGAGGCCTACCGCAATGTTGCAGGCCACTGTTACAAATTCCGCCTGCCGTGATTTCACGCAAACCCTTCTGTGGTGCGGTACTTTCCGCCGACTTGCAGCGATAGTGGCGGATTTTCACACCGCCAATTGGTGCGCGTTACTGCCGGCCGCGACAGACCGTTCTGCAGCGATAGTGGCGCGGCAAAAGAGGGAAAAAAGGCATAAACGCCTACAGTCATCAGTGTTTACTGGATCATCCCGATTCCTTTACATGTAACGTGTTACAAATCAGCGGGCGGCAGGGCGGTTACCGGTTGCCCGCGGTCTTTGCGCGCCATCCAATTCGTCAAAGCCGCCTGCAACTTCTTGGAGATCGACCGCTTCCCGCTTTCGATCAGGTTGATCAGGGGGCGCGACACGCCCAACTCCCGGGCGAATTCATCCTGGGTGAGTCCAAAGTGGTGCCGGAGCGTAACAACGGTCTTCCGCGTTAACTGCCCCGCCATCTTAATGCGCGGCGGCAAGAGGGGCCCCATCACAACGCCGGCCGTCGTATCTGGCAGCGCCAGTTGGTAGAACTGCCTGACCTGCTCCGGCGCGAATACTTCAATACGCGCTTCAAGCCACGCGGAAACCCAATGATGGAAGGGCCGGTCATACTCATTCCACGTGTCGGTCACGTAGTCCCAACCTGCGATCACCCGGTCCTGTGTGAGCTGACGTAACGCTTTGTGAAGACGCTCCTTGGTGGCACCCGGCCGGACCTGGTGCGGCTGCTCGTGTACGGCCTCCAGCAACTCGGCCACCGTATGCTGCTGCCGCTCAACCCCCAGGTGGCTTTTGCGGTCCCAACTGTAGGCGAAATATCTGGTGAGCCGTTTCTCCCAGAACGCCCGGTATGGCTGATAGGTAAGAGCCTTCTGGCTGAGCAGTGCCACCGGCCGGCCAGCACCCATGTAGTACCGGGCAAACATTTCGCCCGGCCTGATAAGGAGCGCCTTGATCTCCGTGTTCCCAAGGAAATCCGTCTGGCTGAGGTCCAGTCCAACCTCCAGCGCGGGGCCGCCCATTTGACGCCGCACGGGCAGGATCAACCGCCCGCCGTTGCCATCATCGTGTTCCTCCAGCACCTCCATGGAGAGAACCAAGAGACGCATCGACATGATGCGCAGCAGAGACTCCGTGACAGCCGCACGCTGTTCGGCAGTATAGCCCCCACGCCGCCCGGTCCGGTGCGACGCAAGGCCACGGTAACCGAGGATCTGATCGACGCTGACCCACACTTTCGCATCCGGCGATTGCGCTTCCGCCACCCACTGGCTGACCAAAGCATCCCAGCAGTCGGCTGTGAGATCATCCATGCTTTTGACCAGGTACCACATGCGCTTGCAGTACTGCTCAACCTGATCCTCCGGCAGCGTCACCTGGGGGCTCTGGGCCTGTGGAGTAAACACCACTTCGGCGGTTACGCTCTCACCCTCCAGCCTCGCCACTGGCCACTGACCATCGCCCGCAGTAACTCCTTCAGCGCCATACTGCATCATGCGGCGCACCAGGTAGTTTAGCTCGCCACTCACAACGCGCCCCATCCCATTGGCGAAGGCATCGACCGATGCAGGAACAGCGGTGGGCGTCGCAGCGGTGGTCTGAACAACTCGTTTCTTGGCCATAGCACTCCTCCGTTACGGCAGATAAGTGCCTGCAGGGATCCTCTTACTTGCTGCTGTCTGCCGTGAATCCGTCCTTGATCTATCAATCGTGACGGTCCGAGAGATCTTTAAGCCCATAAAATCGCTCGATAGATGCCGATTTGCTGTGGGAGTTCATTTGGCCAAACCAGAGACTTCCGACTACTGTGGTCGGCATTTCGTCGCCTGCGCTCCCAATCTAATCATAGCCGACCTATCCGACAGCAGTGTCGAATCATACACAATGTTCTTTTGTCTGATTCGATAATGTGGCTCTATCGCTTATGGCTGTATGAACGAAACCACTTCATCAAGAAGAGGCGAAGGAGAGCGCATCATTATATCAAACAAATTAATCAGCTAAACGAATTATGTATGATTCGCGATAAGACGTAAGCCATTTCTGGTCTCCCTCCTGGAGATGATCGTTTATATGACAAAAGCGCTGCTTTCTCGCAAATAGTTTAGGCGGCGACCTACTCTTTTCCGCCTCGTCAACCTCGAACCGTTTCCGAGTCAGGTCGAACGTGCGTGACGGAAACGGTCCGAGATTTCCTTCGGCTGACTGCGCACAAAACTCCCTCGGCAGCTGGACAAGCAGGAATCTCCGGGAGTTTTGAGCTTGCCCCACGCTCCAGTCTCCGCCTCGACCGTGGGAGTAGGTCGCTACATGACAAAAGCCACTGCTTTCGCAGTGGCTTTCTCGTAAATAGTTTGGGCGGCGACCTACTCTCCCACGTTCAAGACGTAGTACCATCGGCCCTGAGAGGCTTAACGGCCGTGTTCGGGATGGGAACGGGTGATCCCTC
>DATGYF010000733.1:0-2681 GCA_035298145.1 Terriglobales bacterium
AAAAGGCGGCACCCGGCTGCAGGTTTCTTCCAGCATTTCCAGCGCCGAGCGCTCCGTCCCTTGCAGCAGGCGAGGCGGAAGCACGGTCAGATGAGCTGCCAGATGAGGGAGTTCGGGGTGCAGCTGGCGGCGCAGGCGTTCAACAAATTCCCCGACGGGATTTCTTACGTAGGCCACCAGGGCATAACGCGGAGTCAGCATGGTCCAGTGCGAATTATACGCCGTGAACGTAAACGGAGCACTGGATTGGGCCTGAGAAGAGACCTCAGGCGGCAAGCGTCGGGCGTCGGACCTCAGACCTCCGGCATCCGGGAGGGCGCCGGCGAGATGAAGAGGTCGGCTATAATCGAAGCGAAGGTTTGTTCACTGTCGGGGCGTAGCGCAGCCTGGTAGCGCACCTGCCTTGGGCGCAGGGGGTCCGCGGTTCAAATCCGCGCGCCCCGACCAATTCCCAATGAGTTTGACGTCCGTCTTCCCACCCTTCGCAAAGAACGCGAAGGATGGGGCAGCCAAGGTGAATTGCACCGCAGCAGAGGGTGGACCAGCCCGCCGAAATCATTCTTTTACCGCTAGACCCGCACCTGACTATACGCCTCGCAAAGAGTATTCGGGTCCCTGAGAGCTATTGATTTAGGCGACCTCATCGTTGCCCCCAGCTAGCCGCGATCATCGAAAATCACTCATCAGGATGACATCGCTGCTTTCGCTTCCCCGAGTCAACGCCAGTTGCCTGCCATCAGGCGACCATTCAAAGTCGAAAATCTCGCCCGAGTCAAAGTGTGTGACCTGCTTCGGTGGTCCGCCGGCGAGACGCTGTTGCCAGATGTTGGAAACGCCGTCCTTGGTTAACACGTACTCAATGGCTTCTCCTCGTGGCGCCCAGCGGGGCCGCCAGGCCGATGCAGGCCAATCAAACTGATGCATGAGGGTCCCGCCATCGAAGGCAATTACCTTCAGCTGATTGGGTTGCGATCCAGAGGGCGAACTGGGGTTGATAACCGGAGTCCCCGGGGCGGCGACATATGCGATCCGCTTGCCTTCTGGCGAGATCGCGAGAACATCTAACTCCCAAGCCGCCGGGCTCTGCGTGATCATTTCCGGAGGTTTCTCGGCCGTGATCGCCACACGCATCAGAATCAAGGAAGGAACCTGGACATAGATTACCCACTTTCCATCCGGCGAACATTGGGGTGACGTGGCGACGGGCTCGTCCGCGATGCGGACCGGGTTGGAACCATCGGAGTTCATCCGCCAGATTCCAGCTGTTTGTTCACGGTGGGTGGAGTAAACAACATAGCGCCCATCGCCACAAACCGATGGGTCCCCGCCTTGATAGTCATTGGCGGTCAGCTGGGTACGCGCACTCCCATCGGAATTCAGGACTGAAAGATTGCCATCGCCGGCAGCGAAAAGGACCCGACCTCCGGGCGTCCAGGAGAATCCTCCAACCGCATGGTCATTTCGCGTAACCTGCCTGGCCCTGGCGGTATCGCCAGCAGGTGCAATCCACAGATCCGAGACTCGCGTCTGCGCGACGTCAACTAGAGTCCTGCCGTCCTGAGTGACACTCAAGGAATCGGGCTGGTAATCCATCAAATCATTCGTAAGGCGCCTTGTTTGTCCCTGGGGAAAAGAAATGAACCAGAGTTGTCCGCGAAGGGACTGATAGATGTTGCTGCCAATCGGCGCCAAAAGGCCACTTCCGTCCGGCAGCCAGCAAGGACGGCCGATCTGGTTGGGTGTCGAATAGACTTCACGGACGGTTCCATCGCCGACCGCGACTGCCCAAAGTATCGAACGAATGCTTTTCTTCGATTCCACAGTCGAGAAGGCAATGGTTTTGCCGTCGGGGGACCACGCTGTGCCAGCAGTAAACCCGTCAAGATAAGGGCGCGTCGCGAGCACGCGTTCATTGCTCCCATCAGCGTCGGCAATTAACAGGTCAACTTGGTCACCACCCTTTACCCGTAAGAAGGCGAACCGAGCGCCGTCCGGAGAATAGCTGGTTGAAAAGTCCATTCCCTCCTGCATTACGAGATGCGAGGGTCCTCCCAGCGTGGGAATTCGATAAAGAAAAGTGTTAACGGCATTGTTCTTCTGGGATCGGACAAAATCAATGTAGTTGGCGTCGCGCGAAAAGGTCAGGCCGTAAATCAAAACTTCATCCGGTGGCAAAATCTGCACGTCGCTGCCGGTAGCTACCTGGCGAACATTGAGGCCCTGCTTTTCCCCTTCACGCAGAGCGTAAACCAGGTAGTGCCCGTCGGGCGAAATCGCCGCATTGACAGCGTTCCCGCTCTGCGTCACTCGGCGGAGTTTCATGGCCTGGAGGTCCCATTCTTTGCGGCTTCGACTCGGCTTGATGGACAACACGGCCACCGCAACAACCGCCAAGACTGCCAATATTGAGACTCCACCGAGTAGCAGTTTGAGTCGTCGAGAGACAGGTCTTCGCGCACCAGCTTCCGAAACAGGCAAAGCACCCGGACTTGTGACTGTTGGCGCCGGACCGAGGTTTGATTCTGAAGCCGGCAACGTTTCTCCTGTTGGCCGGGAATCGACCAGCGGCGCTATAAAGCGGTAGCCACGCCGCGGCAGAGTTTCGACAAAGCGCGGATTCTCGGCCGAGTCCCCCAGAGCTTCCCGCACGCGGTTGATGGCGGCGTTAAGACCGCCATCGA
>DATGYF010000734.1:0-2335 GCA_035298145.1 Terriglobales bacterium
GAGTGAACAGGTAGATGATGAGCCCGATGATTCCGGTCAGCATGACCAGGATCATCCAGATGACGGCGTTCTCCATGCCCCGGCTCTTGGCGTCGCGCGCTACCCAGATCAGCAACGCAATGTTGAGGGCGATGATGCCCAAAATGATGACGCCGAAGAAGCCCAGGCAACCACAAGCCACAAAGGGGTTGGCATCAGGATCGCGTTGCCACAGCAGGAAGCTGGCGGGCAGTAACGCCTCGCGCGCTCTTGCGGCTTCCGACATCAGGATGAAGGACATGCCTCTGTCTCCTGTAAGTAAGGTGGCGGCGGGCATCTTGGCCTGCGGCCTGGGACGGCTATGCCCGGCCTGGGGAGGGTGGACCGAGTGCGGCGGACATTATCAAAAAGGATTTGTCTGCGCAACCCGAAGGATCTCGCCGGAAGCAGGCCGCGACGGGTCGGTTCCGAAGGATCTGGCGTACACAGCTGCCGCGCATGCCCCAGCCGCGCACGAGCCTCGCGGGAGATGCTTCGCACGCGCCGTGACGGCATGTCCGTAGCAAGTTAAAATGTCCGGTTTTTGTAGCACATGAAATGTCCGGTTTCAAAGTTGTGCCCTCGCCGATTGGGTTGGGTTGATTTTGGGGATGGGGTTGCAGGGGAAGGGGTCAGTTCCCCTTCCCCTGCTCGTCTCTGTAGAAGCTTTGGCCGGCAAGGGTGCTCCTGCGCCGTCATAGCGACCCAGGCAATGCGGTCCGTGGGTGAGGCTCAAGGTTCCATTCAAGTGTTGGTGCACCACCACCTGGCAACCGGCCAACGTCGCACGCCACCGCACCCGCTCAATCTGCAAGCTCAGATTCTGAAAGCTCACCGTGTTGTCGCGGTTCACGCTGCGTTCAAACTGCAGCGAGAAAATCCGCTCCAAGTCACGATTCCGGCAGGGCACAAAAGCATTCCCCCGCTGCCTGGGCGCGACCTGGAAACGGCGATTGAACTCGGCGATGTAATCGTCCCGCAGAAAACGGTTGGCCGCTTCCAGCGTCCCCAGCTGGCGCAGCCGCAACTCCTGCGGCAAGCGCCCCTGCCAAGTCGAGAAGTTGCGCTCGCTGCGCCCGCGCGCTTCGGGCGAGTAGGCCGGGATCATCTGCACTCCCAACTCGTGCAGCGCCCGCCCCACTTGCGTGCGGCGATGGTAGTCCACCTTGCCGCCCACCTTCGGCGTCAGCCAGAAATGGCTTCCCCGATCGCTGTACAGCGCGCAGAACACGCCTTTGCGCTCGATCACTTCCCTCAGTCCCGCCATCACCGTCGCCGTCGATTCCTCTTCCACCAGTTGCGCGTAGTAAATCTCGTTGGTCGCGTCGTCCAGAATCACGATCAGGTCGTACCAGCGTTCGTCCTGAAACCACTGGTGCCGGCTCCCGTCGATGTGCAACAGCATCCCCGGCAGCGGCCGACGTTCGCGCCGTTTCCGATGCGCTCCACGCTTTCGCCCCCGCGCCACCAGGCCCGCTCCCTGCAGCGCCTGCTTCACCCAGGTGTAACTCAGTTCGATCCCGTGTTCGGCCTGCAACTTCTCGTGAAAGTGCTGCACGTTCAGATCGAAATACTTCTCCCGGTACAACGCGAACACTTTCTCCACCGTCGCCACCGGCACCCGCCGCCGCGACGGTTTGCCCCGCCGCCGGTCGAACAGCCCGTCGTAACCCTCTTCCACATACCGCTCCCGCCAACGTCGCATGTGCCGGTCGCTGATGCCCAGAATCTCCGCCGCCTGCCACCACGTGATCTTCTTCGCCATCGCCTGCAACATCACGTCCTGTACTTTCATCGCCCGCTCCATCGCGGCCCTCGGGTAAGAATCCATGCTTGCCATGGTCTCCCACCCTCGCCGCCCGCAAAGCGGACATATCACTTGCTATCTCAACCGGACATATCATGTGCTACCGACAGCATCGTTACCCGCCCTTGCAAAAAACGCAAGGACGGGGCACCCTCAGCATAGATAGTGCACACAGACATCATCAAAAGGGTGGGCCACCCGGCCGGGTGCCTCATCTGGGTACGGCCAGGCGCCGCGACGTTTTCCTTTCCCTTCTGGAAGAGACCCGCCACAAGTACCGCTTCGTCGCGCACGGATACGTCCTTATGCCAGAGCATTTTCATCTGCTGATTACGGAACCGGAAGTGGGCGACCCCTCGGTCGTGATGGAGGTGATCAAACAACGCTTCACCCGCCAGGTGAAGCGGACATGCAGGCGCACTTCGCCGGCGCAGGGATGGCTCTGGGACACCACCGCGGTTTCGGTCTGGCAAAAACGATTCTATGATTTCAATGTCTGGAGCGAACGCA
>DATGYF010000735.1:0-3127 GCA_035298145.1 Terriglobales bacterium
ACAACAATGGCAACGGCACCTTCACCGATGTCTCCGAAGCCTCCGGGATTCTGCAAGCCAATGGCACCTTCGGACTGGGGGTCCTGACGGCAGATTTCGATAACGACGGCTGGCCCGATATCTACGTAGCTAACGATTCCACCGCCAGCGCTCTTTACCAGAACAAAAAGAATGGAAAGTTTGTGGACATCGCCATGGAAGCCGGTTGCGCGCTGAGCCCCGACGGCAAACCGCAGGCCGGCATGGGAGTGTCGGCGGCCGATTACGACATGGACGGCAATCTGGATATCGTAAAAACCAACTTCGCGGGCGACACGCCTTCGCTCTACCACAACCTGGGCGACGGCAATTTTGAGGACTCCACGTTTGCCGCGGGCCTCGGCGCGCACACCCAGTATCTGGGCTGGGGTTGCGGATTTTTTGACATGGACAACGACGGCTGGCCCGACATTCTGATCTGCAATGGCCACGTCTATCCTGAAGTCGAGCAGCTCAAGACCGAAGCTGGTTATCCGCAACGCAAACTGCTCTATCGCAACCTGCGCAACGGCCGCTTTGAGGATGTCTCGATGCAGGCCGGCCCCGGAATCTCAGTGCCGGTGGCGTCGCGGGGATGTGCCTTCGGAGACTTCGACAACGACGGCGATCTCGACCTCGTGGTAAATACGGTGAATGATTATCCGCAACTGCTGCGCTGCGATCTCGCTCCCGGCAACAACTGGATCAAAGTGCGGACCATTGGCACCAGATCAAACCGCAGCGGCATCGGCGCCCGCTTGCGCTGCGTGACTCAGGCGCCGGGCGAAACCAAGCCGCAATCCCAGATCGATGAAGTCCGCAGCGGCGGCGGCTACTTCGCGCAGAACGACTTGCGCATCCACTTTGGCCTGGGCAGAGCCGACAAAGTCCAGCTGCTCGAAATCCACTGGCCCAGCGGACAGGTGGATACTTTGAAAGATGTCAAAGTCAACCAAGTCGTTTTTGTGAAGGAAGGCGAAGGCATTGTGCGCACTATGCAATTCCCTGCCCCGGTGCCGGGTAAGCCTGGGAAGTAATTTTCTGCGCCACCCTACGTGTTAGAGCCTCGCACATTTCCGGAGTCCCGATGAATCGACGATCCGCGATCACGATGATCCCGTTGTTCAGCCTGATGCTATGGATTCCCTCTGTGGTGGCGCAGCCAACGGCGCCTTCGACGCAACCAGAGAGTGCGCTGCAACAACTTTCTTCCGATTTCTGGGAGTGGCGGTCCACGGAGCAACCCTTCTCGTTCGACGATATCCCGCGCCTTGATCGCCCTCAGGGATGGACGGCCGACTGGTCTCCCTCCACGATCGCGAAACGACGCAAAGAACTGGCAGCCTTCGAAAATCGCCATAAGGAGTTGGCCCGAGTTGTCGAAGACCGCCCCCGCGCCCAAACCGTGGACTACCTGCTGGTCGGCTCCGCCATTGCGCGCGCCCGATGGGAACTCGATTACGTGCGCGGGTGGCAACGCAATCCCTGGTTCTATCTGGACCAGACTCTGGCTTCGCTGTTCGTGAGTCTGACCCAGCCGCCGCCATTCGACGAGACGCGCAGTGCGGAAATCGTTGGCCGCGTACAAGCCATTCCGCGGATCCTCGCCGAAGGAGAAGCGAACCTGAAAGATCCGGCCGGCCCGTTGGCGCAGTTATCCATTCATCAGCTGCAGGACATTGGTCCTCGTCTGGAAGAGATGGCGCGCGAGCTCAAGCCTTATCTCACGCCGGCAACGGAATCCCAACTGGACCCCGCGGTTCGGGCCGCCATCCGTGCGTTGGAAGAATATCGGGGATGGCTGCAGCAGCGACTGCCGGGTATGCCCAGCAACGTGGCGGTTGGACGCGACAACTACATTTTCTTCCTGAAGCATGTGGCTCTGATTCCCTACTCGCCCGAGCAGTTGATTGCCAAGGGGCGTCAGGAATGGGAACGAGCAGTCGCCTTCGAGGCGTATGAAAAGAATCGCAATTCCAGGCTGCCGCAGTTGGCCCTGGCCAAAGACCAGGCAACGCAGATCGCCACAGAGAAAAGGCAAGAACAGGAGATCCGCGATTTTCTCGAAGAGAAGAATATCCTCACGGTTCCCGCCTGGGTACAGCACTATCGCAATCTTCCCTACCCCGCTTATCTCGCGCCGCTGGCTGCTTTCGGCGTGGCCGACGACCTCACTGGACCCGCGCGGCTGAAGGAAAACGCCACCAGCTACATCAAGACGCCTTCGCCCGACCGGGGATACTTCGATCTCTCCACCGCCCGCGATCCGCGCGGCATCATCGTGCATGAAGGCATGCCGGGACACTACTTCCAGAAAGTAATGTCGTGGACCAACGAAGATCCAATCCGCCGTCATTACTACGACTCCAGCGCCAATGAAGGCATCGGCTTCTATGCAGAAGAGATGATGCTGCAAGCCGGGTTGTTCGACGACAGCCCGCGCACCCGCGAGATCATCTACAACTTCATGCGCTTCCGCGCCCTGCGAGTGGAGGTGGATGTGAAGCTGTCCACGGGCGAGTTCACCATCGAACAGGCCGCCGACTATTTCATGAAAACGGTTCCGCTCGACCGCGCCACGGCGATGGAAGATGCCACCTTTTACGCATCAGTACCGGGCGTAGGAATTTCCTATCAGACGGGCAAGTTACAGATCATGAAATTGCTGGCCGAAGCCCGCCTGAGCCAGGGCGACAAATTCAACCTGCGCGAGTTCCACGACTTTTTGTGGAAGAACGGCAATGTTCCCATCGCCTTACTGCGCTACGAATACCTGGGCAAAACGGATGAGATCGAAGCTCTGCAGCACTGAGCCTGTCGCTCTGAGCGGAGTAGCTGCTTCGCTTCGCGAAGCGGCTACGCAGTCGAAGGCCCCTATTGCAAGTCAGTGGCAGGGTAGAAGGAGTTTTTTCTGCAGCACAAGAAAACGTACCAAGTGTCACCGCATCCAATATCGGCCCTTCGACTGCTCGGGATCGTCCGCAAGCGGACGATCCCAACTCGCTCAGGGTGACACTGCTCGTTTGTGTTAGAAATTCTCCACCATCCAGACATTGGCGTTGCCGCTGGCTTGCCACATCGCCAGATAGCGTCCATCGGGCGAAGGAAT
>DATGYF010000736.1:0-5994 GCA_035298145.1 Terriglobales bacterium
TCCATGTCGGCTTTCGGACCGCTCCAGAAATTGACCCGAACCTTACCGGCGTCGGGGGCCTTGAAACGGATCTCGACCCGCGAGTTGCTATCGACCCGCGGATCCTGCGCGCCCAGAACATTGGACGTAGCGGGTTTGAAATCGCCCGGGCCTTGTGCCAGACAGGAAGCTGTTGTTACCAGCGCCACAAAAACGATCAGTCGCATTGCACCTCCAGATGATTTTCGAAACCCTGTAATGCACCACGAGCTTTTCCCCCGAGATTCTCACGGTCTTATCCAGCGCATTTCTCACAATCACATGCACTGAGCTGCGGCCCTGCGTAATGGGCGTGCGCCGGATTGGGATAGGATACTGGCCCGTGTAGACAGACCCGGTATCCCAGCCGGGAAAGGCAAAGAAGAGCGCCCGGCAAAAGCGGCCGGGCGACCTTCGCGTTTTATAGCCCAAGGCCTCCGCTCGGGAGCTTCACCTAAGAAATGCAGGCTGTTTTGTTTTCTCTTTCCGAAAAGACAAGCCCTCCCACGCCCCATCAGGAACGTGGGAGGGCTATGGAGCCGATTTCTTCGGAGCCAGCTCCGTCGCATCGGCCTTGGGCATCCGCGTCGGGCGCGACCCCTGGCGGACCTCGATGCCAGCAACCGGCCTACCGCGGCAAACAGTAGTAGCCGTCGGCCTGTACAATCCAACCTTGTTGGCAGGCGGCCGTGATGGCCATCTGCGCGGTGCGTTTGGAACACTCGGTGAATGTCATGATTTGCTGGCGAAGTTGGGTATAGCGGGCCTGTGCTCCCAGAGCCGTCAAGGCCTGCCGGACGTCGGCCGGCTCCGCTTTATGCCGGTCCGCCGACATCGGCGCCGGTGGTTCCGCCGTACCAGCGAACCACAGTGCGGAGGAATCGAGTTGGAGCAGACGCGGCGGTTGCGGCGCCGCGTAACGGAACTGGAAGCGGAGTTCGATGGTGTTGAACTGGGGCGAAGGTCGGGTGAGCAGGAGGTAACTGTCGCCCACGGCATGCAGTGCGCTGGAGCCACGGAAGGCGCTGCCGATTTCATATCGGCCAATGGATTTGCGCACGTGGTGCACGACGATGAGCGCGGCGCGGGAAGCCTCGCGCAAGCGCAGCAGACTTTGGCACAGAGCGGCCATGGCGCGGGTGTCGTTTTCATCCTGATCATGGGTGGAATACAGCGGGTCCAGGACGATGATCTCCGCCGCGGCTGCATGCGCCGCCGCAAGAAAGTGTTGCAGCCCCTGCGGCGCACTGAGCAGATGGCCCGTGGCCCGGGTATCCACGAACAGGTTTTGATCCGCAGCGCTGCCCATGGCACGCCGCATGGTGGCCAGGCGGCTGACAAACTGTGGGGTCGGCAATTCGAACTGACAGATCAGCACGCGGCGCGGGGCGGGAACCAAAAATCCTAGCCGATCGGAGCCGGCCGCCAGCGAAAGCGCGAGATTCGAGACCAACAGCGATTTGCCGACTTTCGGTTCACCACCTACGAATAGGATGCCCTGTGCCGGCAACAATCCTGGTTCCACCAGGCTGGGTGGTGGCACGGGCGAATGCTGCTCCAGAAGTTGCGCCAAAGAGAGAACCGTGGCCGCCGGGGTTTTGGTCATAGTAAAGCCTCGGTGGTGGCGTCCAACAGAATCGCTTCGTTGACCACTGATGCTTTCCGGCTCGCTGCCAGTCGCAGAGCGGTCATGACCAGTTTGTTGACCTTGCGCAGAATGCCTTTGGTGGCTTGATAGAGAGCCTGACGGGCCGTCTCGTCCAACAGCGGCTGCGTGACACCGGCGGCTTTGAGCTGATGGGTGAGATAGGCGTCCAGTTCGTCGCGGGAGAGTCCGTCCAAGTGATACTGCACGGCAATGCGCTGGCGCAAAGGTTCGTGCATCTGGAGCGACAAGGTGCGGCGTAGCAGAGGTTCTCCCACCAGAAGCAGGGTCAAGTAGTGAGACGAATCCATGTCGAAGTTCAGCAGCAGGGGCAGTTGCTCCAGGGCGGGATGACGCAACAGTTGCGCCTCGTCGCAGATGAGAATGGGATGCTGCTTTTTGCTCTGGTTGAGATGCACGATCGCTTCGGAGATCTGGCGCACCAGATCGCCGCGGTAATGGGCCGGCTCCAGATCCAGTTCGAGAGCCAGTTGGCGGAGAAGGTCCAAAGCCGATCCCGAAGTCCAGTGCAGATACAGGATCTTATACAGGTTGGGATTGAGGCCAGCGGTGAAGGTGCGGGCGGCCGTCGATTTGCCGGCGCCCACTTCGCCGGTCAGCAGCCCGGCGCCGTGATGATCGACCAGGAACTGGAGGCGCGCCTTGACCTGGTTCCAGGCCTGCGAAGCGAACAACTGCTTGGCATCGGGGCAGTCGCTGAAGGGAGTCTTCTTGAAACCGAAGAAAGCTTCTACCATGGCGGCTCCTCCTCGTCCTTTTTCTGAATGAGCAGATCGACGAAGTTGATGCCGGTGGGTTCGGGTGCGGCCGCTTTGGCTGGCTTAGCCGATGGCAACTGGCCATTGACAACGGGATCGACGAGGCGCGCCGTGCCTTCGGCTTTACCCTGGAAATAGATCTCCACCACGGCGGGGTCGAGCGGGTCGAAACGCGCTTCGATGGTCTCGCCGGCCAGGTGAGGGGGCGCTTCGTAGAAGCGATTCTGCAACAGGAAGGTGCAATCGCGGCGCACCACACGATCCAGGCGATGGAAGAAGAGGCGGCGGAAGTCTGTGGCTGGAGGCAGTTGGCGGATGTGCTCGATATCGCGCTGCCAGCGCACGAGCGGCGTGGCTCCCAGGGAGCTGTGCTCGGTGCGATGGTAAACGTCGAGCCACGCCCACAACCGCTCGTTCAGCTCCTCCAGAGAGAGCGTTTGCCTGCGATCCAGGTTGTTGAGGAATTGTACCCGAGAGGAGCGGAAGAAGCGTTCGATCTTGCCGCGTCCTTCCGGCTGATACGGAGGCGTATGCACGATGAGCATGCCGACCGATGCCGCGATTCGCGCCAGTTGCGGGCTGCGATAGATCTTGGCGTTGTCCATGTAGAGCCGAATCGGGACGCCCCGAGCCGCCACCGCCTGGCGCAGGCAGTCCAGGCAGGCATCCAGACCTTGGCTGGCGTAGAACTGGGCGTGCGGGATGAGCCGGCTGGCGTCGTCCAGAATGGCATGCAATAGAGCTTGCATCTTGCCACCACCAGGGCGCTGGACGTAAGGACCATAGAGCATGTCCGATTGCCAGATCTGGTTGCTGTGTTCGGCTTCGAACTTCTTGTGGGCCTGCGGAGCGAGCAGTTGGCGTTCGGAAAGGCCGCGCTGTTTGAGGAAGCGGTAGAGGGTGGAGGCGGAGATTCCAGCGGTGTCATTGCCCGCCGATAGCGCCAGCTCCCGCAATAACGTGGTGCCGGTGCGATGCGGATTCTCGCGTTTGAGACGTTCGATGAGATCGGCGAGCTGCGGCGTAATCGTGCGCGGCTGTCCGCGATCCTGCCGGGGTTGAGGCGCGAGGGCTTCGAACCCGCCATGGCGATACCGGAGCGCCCAATCCAGTAGTGTGTCCACCGAAATCGACGTGCGTTGGGAAGCGGGAATGTCATAGTGGCGGGCGGCGATCTCCTGGGCTCGGCGCGTGAGTTCGCCGCGCGGCAGCGGCTCAAGCACGAGCGACGCGATTACGCCGAAGCGGAACAGGGCGATCTTTTCGGCCTTGGCATCCATCCGGATGACCTCCTGGGACAGAAGCATAGGGCCAGTCGCATCGCCGGCTCCAGGCAAAAGCTGTGTGTGAGGCTTCAGGCGGGCGGCGCTGCCGGACGGAGCGCGGCAAGACGCCCGTCCGGAGCGAGAAACGCCGGCCAGCCCAGCAGGTGGAATCGCAGGTCGGCAAACAGGAAGCGGTGGGCGGCGATCCAGCCGATGGCCGCGAGCATCTGCAAGGCCCTGGACCCAAAGGTCAGACCAGCTATGGGCGCCGTCAACGTTGCCAGCGCCGCGCATATACTCTCGGCTTGCCATTGGAACCGGCGAATCCAGAACTGGCCGCGCTGGTACGGCATGTGCGACAACATAGCCGCCGCCGCGGCGGCGCTCAGGGTGTGGCCGCGTAACAGACGGGCGATCAAGAATAGCGCGATCACCGCAATCCCGAAGCGGAGATACGGCAAGGCAAATTGGGGCAGGAGGGAAACGGTGCGCTTACAGCACCGGCAGAGATAGCGGCGCACGCGGATCGAACCATCAAACGCCTGATCCACCAGCGTGCGGCTGTAGAAGCCATGTGCGGTCAGCTCCTGCGCCGTCTGGCACTGCGGACAGCGATCCGGCCGATAACGACTGGGATCGGCAATCTCTTCCTCGTACTCTTGGATGGACCCGGAGAAGGGGTGTAGCATTTGCACAAGACCTCCTTGGGGAGTTGGCGTTGGCAGAAACTCCCCAGACTGGTCCACTGTAAAACTCTCTGCCCGGAACGGAGAAGGCATGTTCTCGTGGGTGGCCATAGATCGCTTCGCGGAGAAGGAGCGCGCCAGGGATGGGAAGTTCCGCAAGCAGTCTGCGGACAAGGTACTTCGCTCGGATGCCCAGCCACTGACCGATGACGAGCTGCTGGCCAAGCTGCGGTCTTTCGATATCGAACTGGACCGCCATACGCTGGAGGGGCTTTGCCGGCGGGCCCTCTCGGCCGAGGAGATTGCCATGCCGTTGCTCGACCAGCGCACCTTCCACGGCAGACAAGCGGAGATGGAAAGCGACTGGATCTGGGTTTGCTTGACGACGTTATGGCAGCGCTGGTTTCCGGACCAACCTTGTTTCGAGTTACTGGACGACAAGATAGAGGCCGGATATGACTTACAGGGTCCGGGAGGAGTTCCGGACGCTTGCCGCATCTGGCTGGAGGCGTGGACAGACGTGCTCGTTCTGCTCGATAAAGGGAGCCTGTCATCGATCCATGCGTTCGACGAACGGTTTCGCGGATCGCAATCGCTGTTCAATTGGATTCAGGATCTGGAAGACGCGTTATGGAATGCAGGGCTGGAGGATCGGCAGTTCCTGACCGCCCGGATCGCCGTGTGTGAAGAAGGGCTGCGGCGCTTCCCGGCGGAAGATGAGCTGATGACTGAGAACCGGCGGCGCGCCTTGGCGGAGTCGTATTTCGAGTTGGGCGAAACCAGCAACGCCGAGGCACTGTACCGCGATTGGTTGCAAGCCGATCCGCGCTGGGGATGGGGCTGGATCGGGTGGTCGGATGGCTATAGATTCACGCGCACCCAGTTACAGGATTGGCCGCGAGCCGAACAGATTTTACGCGAAGGGCTTGCCGTCGACCAAGTCAGGGATCGCCTCGATATCCTCGAACGGCTGGCCGATGTCTGCGAAGAGCACGGACGCAAAGGCGAGGCAGCCGAACTCCGCAAAGAGGCGAAACGAAGTGTCGCTGCACCCAGAGTTACCAAACCAAAGATCGGGCGCAATGAGCCGTGCCCGTGTGGGAGCGGGAAAAAGTACAAGAAGTGCTGCGGTGCTTGAGACGCGTCGTCCCCGCCCGCGTCTCACACTCGCACCCGCCGATTCCGCACGGATCTTTCCACTCCATGCGGACTCAATCTGAGAAAACTGGCCCGTGGAGAAGGCATCAATTGAGGCGGACTACACCTGGATATCAAACGTGAGGTGAACTTCCGGGTGTCGGCATTGATCGACCGGTATTGGAACGAGTACGGCAGTAAGAAGAAGTCCAGGGACCGGGAGCACAGTGTCCTTGAGGGCATTCGGGAGGAGATGGGAAACCTGTTCGTTCGGGAGGTGGACGGCCGCACAGTGGACCGCTGGTATCAAGGGCTCACCGAGCGGCGCGGGCTCTCTCCTGGGACGGCCGTGCGGCACTTCAATGTCATGCATCACATGATGGCGAAGGCCACGACCGTCTGGTCCAAGGATACCGGTCTGGATCGCAATCCCGCCGATGCGGTGGAACTGCGGCGGCCGGATG
>DATGYF010000737.1:0-4122 GCA_035298145.1 Terriglobales bacterium
GCGGGACCATGGTGACATGTATGTTTCCGGTCAAATTTCCAGGCGACAACTCGATTCAGGAGCCAAGGACTAAAGAACAATGAAGACGGACTCGAGCGCCACTTACAAATCCCCGAACCAGCCGGCGCCCAGGAAGAGCAGGATCCTGGTTGTGGACGACCATCCCATCGTGCGCCAGGGACTGGCACTGCTCATTAATCAGGAAGCTGACCTGGTGGTTTGCGGGGAGGCCGAAGAAGCCAGCGGCGCCATGCACGTGCTGTCGTCCTCGCGGCCGGATGTGCTGATTGTGGATATTTCGCTCAATGGCCCGGATGGGCTTGACCTGCTCAAGAATATCCGGAATGTGTATCCGACGCTCCCGGTGCTGATCCTCTCCATGCACGACGAGTCGATCTACGCGGAGCGCGCGCTGCGGGCGGGGGCAAACGGCTACATCATGAAGCAGGAGGCCACGGAGAAAGTGCTGGTCGCGCTGCGCCGCATTCTCGGCGGCGAGATTTACGTGAGTGACCGCATCGCCAACAAGATGCTGAAACACTACATCACCGGATCGGGCACGCTGCGCCACTCCTCGATCGCCGACCTGAGCGATCGCGAACTGGAAGTGTTTCGTTTGATCGGAGAAGGTCACGGCACCCGTCAGATCGCAGAAGAATTGCACATCAGCGTAAAGACGGTCGAATCCTACCAGGCGCATATCAAGGAAAAATTGTCTCTGCGCAGCGCCCGCGAACTCATGCAGCATGCCATCCAGTGGAACATGAACGAAAAAACGGCCTGATGTAGCGCCGGCGTCTCGCCGGCAGTCTCAAGGGCATCCTGCCCTCGCGGTGAGGGCGAGACGCCCTCACGACAGCCGCCGGGACGGCGGCGCCACATAGACTCTTCCGTATCAGGGAATCCCCGATATCAAAAATAGTGCTTCCCATGAAACTGAATAAGTGAAGCTCCCGCTTGTGATGGCCTTTTGATTTGTTGATTCTAGGGGCGTCACAACAAGGTTCCAGGTTCATCGCTGAATGTTTCGGGAAACTGCTACTCGGCAGGCGCTAGAACTATTCACTCATTGTCCAAATAATTCGGCAACTCCCGGCTTCGACCCAATCGAGGTGGGAAAGGAGAGTCGAGCTATGGCAGCGGAAACGGTTCCGTACGGTCGGAAGACGCAAAAACCATCCCCGGTCGCCGAGGTGCACATTCTCTGGATCACCGCCGGTCTGGGCTGTGACGGAGACTCGGTTTCGGTCACCGCGGCAAGTCAACCCAGTATCGAAGACGTTTTGCTGGGAGCAATTCCCGGTCTGCCGAAGGTGCACTTGCACAATCCCGTTCTGGCCTACGAGAACGGAGATGACTTTCTTAAATTCTGGTACCTGGCGGAGAAAGGCCAACTCGATCCCTTCGTCCTGGTGGTCGAAGGCTCCATTCCCAACGAGAAAATAAAGAAGGAAGGCTACTGGGCGGGCCTCGGTACCGATCCCAAGACCGGTCAGCCGATTACCACCAATGAGTGGATTGATCGCATCGCTCCCAAGGCCCTGGCGGTGATCGCTTGCGGCACTTGCGCCACCTACGGCGGCATTCACGCCATGGAAGGCAATCCCACCGGCGCCATGGGATTGGCGGACTACCTGGGATGGGACTGGAAGTCGAAAGCCGGACTGCCCATCGTCAATGTTCCGGGATGCCCGGTGCAGCCGGACAACTTCATGGAGACTGTTCTCTATCTTCTTTATCAGGTGGCGGGACTGGCGCCCATGATTCCGCTCGACGATCAGTTGCGTCCCACCTGGCTGTTTGGCGGGACGGTCCACGAAGGCTGCGATCGCGCCGGCTACTACGAGCAGGGCGATTTCGCGGAAGTGTATGGCTCCCCGAAATGCATCGTGAAACTTGGATGCTGGGGCCCGGTAGTGAACTGCAACGTACCCAAACGCGGCTGGATGGCTGGAATTGGCGGATGCCCCAACGTGGGCGGCATTTGCATCGGCTGCACCATGCCCGGATTCCCCGACAAGTTCATGCCCTTCATGGATGAACCGCCGGGCGCCCGGGTTTCGAGTTCAGCCATAGGTGCCTACGGCCGGGCGATTCGCGCCCTGCGTTCGATGACCCAATCCACGGCCAACAAGGAACCGAAGTGGCGTCATCCGCGCGCAGAGCTGACCACCGGGTACCATCCCCGGTCTTACTGACAAGATTCCTACTGAGTCCAAAGGAGCGATCGCATGAGCACTATCACCGCACCGACGAAGGATGCTCCCGGCAAAAAGGGCAACCTGGTGGAAATGAACTGGGACCCGATCACACGGATCGTAGGCAGCCTGGGCATTTTTACCAAGATCGACTTTGAGAACAAGCATGTGGTCGAGTGTCACAGCACCTCGTCCATTTTCCGCGGGTACAGCATCTTCATGAAGGGGAAAGACCCGCGCGATGCGCACTTCATTACCAGCCGCATCTGCGGTATCTGTGGCGACAACCACGCCACCTGCGCCACCTACGCGCAGAACATGGCGTTTGGGATTAAGCCTCCTCCGATCGCGGAGTGGATCGTCAATCTCGGAGAAGCGGCTGAGTACATGTTCGACCACAATATCTTCCAGGACAATCTGGTCGGCGTGGATTTCTGCGAGCAGATGGTCAAGGAAACCAATCCCAAAGTCTGGGCGAAAGCGCAATCGACGGCGGCGCCCCACGCCAGCGCGCACGGCTACCGCACCATTGCCGATATCATGACCGCTCTCAATCCCTTTACCGGTGCTTTCTATCGCGAAGCCCTGGTCATGAGCCGCATGACGCGCGAGATGTTCTGCCTGATGGAGGGGCGGCACGTTCATCCTTCCACCCTGTACCCCGGCGGCGTGGGCACGGTTCCCACCGTCCAACTGTTTACTGACTACCTGGTCCGCCTGATGAAGTATGTGGAGTTCATGAAGAAGGTCGTGCCCCTGCATGATGATCTGTTTGACTTCTTCTATGACGCCCTGCCCGGCTACGAGGAAGTCGGCCGGCGGCGTGTGTTGTTGGCCTGCTGGGGATCGTTCAACGATCCTGATCATTGCGACTACACCTACAAGAACATGACGAACTGGGGCCGCAGCATGTTCGTGACTCCCGGCATCGTGGTGGACGGCAAGCTGGTGACCACGGACCTGGTGGACATCAATCTGAACATTCGCATTCTGCTGGGCAGTTCGTATTATGACGAGTGGAAGAACCAGCAGACCTTCGTCAAGACGGACCCGCTGGGCAATCCGGTGGATAAGAACCATCCCTGGAACCAGACCACCATCCCGCGACCGCAGAAGCGCGACTTTGGCGGCAAGTATACCTGGGTCATGTCGCCACGCTGGTTCGACAAGCGGACCGGCGACCATCTGGCGATGGACACCGGCGGTGGTCCGATCGCTCGCCTGTGGGCGACCGCGCTGGCCGGGCTGGTGGACATCGGATACATCAAAGCCACCGGCAGCAGCGTCAAGATGTACCTGCCAAAGACCACATCACTACCCGAAGCCGAGTTCGAATGGAAGATTCCCAAGTGGAGCAATGCCATCGAACGCGACCGCGCCCGCACCTACTTCCAGGTCTATGCCGCCTGCGCCGCCTTGCATTTTATGGAGAAAGCGCTGGCGGAGTTGCATGCCGGACATACCAAGACCTGGACTGAATTCAAGGTCCCGGAAGAGGCCATTGGTTGCGGCTTCCACGAGGCGGTTCGGGGTGTGCTCTCGCACCACGTGGTGATCAAAGAGGGTAAGATCGCGAACTACCATCCGTATCCTCCGACCCCCTGGAATGCCAATCCTCGCGACATCTATGGCACTCCAGGTCCTTACGAGGATGCGGTGCAGAATACTCCGATCTTTGAGGAAAATGGCCCTGACAAATTCAAGGGAATCGATATAATGCGCGCGGTAAGGAGCTTCGATCCGTGTCTGCCTTGCGGTGTGCACATGTATCTGGGGAACGGCAAAGTGCTGGAGACGCATCATTCTCCCATGTTCGGTCTTCAACCCTGAACTCGCACCATGGTGTGAGACGGAGTGAGGGTGGTAGCCAGGAATTGCCAGATACTCTTTGAGGAGGGGATCTGGCATCTCAAAACTGCGCTCT
>DATGYF010000738.1:0-9436 GCA_035298145.1 Terriglobales bacterium
GCTCCACCAGCGAGATTGCCGGGGTGCCAATATTGCCGCCGACAACCGTCGGGAACCCACCCGCTGCGACAATTTCTCCTGCCAGCGTGGTGGTCGTGGTCTTTCCGTTTGACCCGGTGATGGCGACGATGTTCCCGGGCAGGAATTGTGACGCCAGCTCAATTTCGCCGATCACGGGTTCGCCCAGGGCACGAGCCTGCACCAGCGGCGGCGAGTCCACTGGAACACCAGGACTGACCACGATCAGGTCCTGCCCTCGAAATGTGCGCTCGCCGTGTCCACCGGTTTCTACCACAATGCCGTGATCGAGCAGGACCGGGATTTCTTCCCCCAGTTGGTCTTGCGGCTTGGCGTCGGAGACTGTGACTTTGGCACCTCGGGACTGCAGAAACAAGGCCGAGGCCACGCCGGATCTGCCCAGCCCGACGACGAGCACGCGTTTGTTGGCGAGATCCATAAAGGCAGCTGCTGGCTTCTAGCTACTAGCTTCTGGCTTCTAGCTTCTGGCTTCTAGCTAATAACTAGCGGGTGCTTGGCTTGGTTTCAGTCTTTGGCTAGAAGCCAGAAGCCAGAAGCTAGAAGCCTTTATCTTAGCTTTAGCGTCGTCAAGGCGAACAGGGCAAACACCAGCGACCCGATCCAGAAGCGCACGATGATTTTTGATTCCGACCAGCCCAGCAGTTCGAAATGATGGTGCAGGGGCGCCATCTTGAAGATACGTTTCTTTCTCAGTTTGTAGGACACAACCTGAAGAATCACTGACAAAGCCTCGATCACGAAGATGCCGCCGATGAAAGGCAGCAGCAGTTCCTGCTTGATCATCACCGCAACAGTGCCGATAGCGCCGCCGAGGGCCAGGGACCCCACGTCGCCCATGAATACTTCGGCGGGATGGGCGTTATACCAGAGGAATCCGATGGATGCTCCGACCATGGCCCCGCAGAAGATCGTCAGCTCGCCGGCCAGCGGCATGCGCTGCAGTTCAAGATACTGCGCGAAGGTGGCGTGGCCGCTGACATAAGTAAGGACGGCCAATGCCCCGGCCGCAATGACGGTGCATCCGATGGCGAGACCGTCCAGGCCGTCGGTAAGATTCACCGCATTGCTCGATCCCACGATCACCAGCACCACAAAGGCCACAAACGGAAGAAACGCCAGAGGCCAGAGCGCGGGATTGTTGACCAGCTTCTCAATGACCAGGTCGGGATGAAACTGCTTGATGAAGGGCACCATCAGCTTGGTTGAGTAAGCGCCCCGGGTCTGCATGGCAATCAGCGCCACCGCGATCAGGATGCTGACGGCAATCTGCAAGCCCAGCTTAGCTTTTGAAGTAAGACCGAGATTTCGCCGGTTCACCACTTTGATGTAGTCGTCGGCAAATCCAATGGCGGCGAATGCGCAGGTCGCAAACACCGCGATCCAGATAAAGAGGTTGCTCAGGTCGGCCCACAACAGAGTCGGGACCACGATGGAAATGGCGATCAGCAGGCCGCCCATGGTGGGAGTCCCGGCCTTTTTCTGATGGGCCTTGGGTCCCTCCTCCCGAATAAACTGGCCAATCTGAAATTCGCGCAGACGATTGATGACGATGGGGCCGACGATCAGTGCCGTGAAAAGAGCGGTGAGGCTGGCAAAAGCTGTACGAAAGGTCAAATAGCGAAAAATACGGAATGGCGGGAAATAGTGGAACAGCTTCAGGTACAACAGCCAGTAAAGCAATCAGCCTCCCGTTCAGTCATCAGTCGTCAGCTAGTCATCAGCCGTTTTTGATTTGCCGACGACTGACGACTGACGACCGACAACTGCCTCTAAAGCGCGTTCCAGCTTTACTCCGCGCGACGCTTTGAGCAGCACCACGTCGCCTTCGCGGGTCTCGCGGGCCAGCCACTCGCCGGCTTCCTCGGGTGTGGCCACGAATTCCGCCCTCATTCCCGCACTGCTTGCGGCATCGACCATGGGCTTCGCCAGGCCTCGCACCCCGACGAGGATGTCGATTCCCCTCCGTGCCATGTGCCGGCCGGAGCGGCGATGTAGTTCCTCGCCCGACGGGCCCAGCTCCAGCATTTCGCCTGCAACCACGATGCGGCGCTTTGCCGGCATGGCCGCCAGCGTGTCCACCATTGCGTCCAGTGCCGTTGGATTGGAATTGTAGCAATCGTTGATGACTGTGATGTTGCCCAGTTGGACGACCGCCCCCCTTTTGTCGGCGGGAGCGAGAGTCGCCAGGGCGCGCGTGGCCTCGGCGGGGCTCAGGCCACGCTCCATCCCGGTCGCGACGGCGGCCAGGGCGTTATAGATATTGTGCGTACCCACAAGGGGCAAGGTCGCAGGTTCTCGGTAAGGGCCGGCCACGACATCGAACGTGGAGCCGGCGGCACCGCGCGATACGATGTTTTCCGCGCGGACGTCGGCCGTCTGATGCAGGCCGTAGCGGACAACCTTGCCGTGAAAGTCACGGCCGAACTGGGAGACGTACTCGTCGTCGGCGTTGAGGATTGCAGTCCCGCCGGCGGGCAGGGACTCAATCAGTTCGTACTTTGCCCGAGCGATCTCGGCTACTGACGTGAAAAACTCCAGATGAACCGGGGCCACGTTGGTGACCACACCAATTTCCGGCTGCGCGATTTTTGCCAGCGCGGCGATCTCTCCCCGATGCGACATGCCCATCTCGATGACGGCAGCCTCATGCTCAGGCTCGATTTTCAGCAGCATGAGGGGCAGACCGAAATGGTTGTTGAAGTTGCCCTCTGACTTCAGCACTCGGAAGCGGGAGGAGAGCACATGGGCAATCGCTTCCTTGGTGGTGGTCTTGCCGGTGGATCCGGTCACGCCGATGAGCGGTTTCGCCCACAGGCGGCGCACGGCGGCACCCAGGGTTTGCAAAGCGACCAGCGTGTCGGCGACCGCCAGTAGCCGGGTCTTTACCGCATAGCGCGCCAGTTCGTCCCTGCGGACGACGGCGGCCACGGCGCCCTTCTCCAGCGCCTGCTGGACAAAATCGTGGCCATCCATGCGCTCGCCCTTGACTGCGAAGAAAAGCTCGCCCGGCTGGATGGTGCGCGAGTCAATGGAGTAAGCCTGGGCGATCGCTTTGTGGTCGAATTCGCCGCTGGCCGAAGTGAATTCGGCGATTCTCGAAAGCGGAAGCTTCATGCACGTTTTCCGGCGGCGGCGTTGGACGACTTACAGTCGTATCCGGCATCCCGCAAGATTTTCTGAGCGGCTTCCACATCGTCAAAAGGGACCGCCCCATCCCGCGTAATTTGGACCTTTTCGTGACCTTTGCCTGCGAGCAACACGATATCTCCAGGTTCCGCTTCGCGGATCGCCAGGGCGATGGCAGCCTTGCGGTCAGGCTCAGTCTTGTATTTCGTGCCCGAGCGCTGCAGTCCCACCATAGCGTCATTAATGATGGCAAGAGGATCTTCGCTGCGCGGGTTGTCCGAGGTCAAGATTACGAAATCGCTGCCTCGTCCGGCAGCCTCGCCCATTAGCGGACGCTTGGCCCGGTCGCGATCGCCGCCGCAGCCAAACACGGTGATCACCTTGCCCTTCTGGCCCGCCTGCTGAACAAATTCCCGCGCCAGGACGGTCAGGTTACGCAGCGCGTCGTCGGTGTGCGCGTAATCCACCACCACGGTAAAGGGCTGCTGGCAGTCCACCCGTTCAAAGCGGCCCGGTACGCGGGTAAGCCCCGCTACACCCCGCGCGATCTCCTCGGACTTGCAGTTCCGCAAATAAGCCGCACCCGCTGCCGCCAGAATGTTGTACACATTCACTTTTCCAATGAGCGGAGAGAATAGCGGAATCGTTTCCTTTGGGCCCAGCAGATCAAATCTGGTTCCCCGCGCGGTAATTTCGACTTTCTCGGCATGGAAGTCGCCCTTGGTCAGCCCGTAAATTAACACTTCAGAACTGCGCTTCCTGCTGATCTTCGCCAGCTTCTGACCGTATTCGTCGTCGCCGTTGAGCACGGCCGCGCGAGGCGACTCCGTGCCACAGCCTTCAAACAATATCTGCTTGGAAGAAAAATACTCTTCCATGGTGCGGTAATAATCGAGGTGGTCGCGAGTCAGGTTAGTGAAAACGGCGACATCGAATGGAATGCCGTAAACCCGCTGCTGTTCCAGCGCGTGCGAGGAAACTTCCATGACAGTCTCGGTCGCGCCCTGGCCCAGGGCCTGGTTCAGAATGCGATTCAGTTCCAGCGCTTCAGGAGTGGTGTGCGGCGCAGGAAGAGTCTTTCCGGCCACGTGATATTCGATGGTCCCGACCAGCGCGCTCTTGCGGTCCGCGGCGGTAAAAATGGATTCGAGCAGAAATGCGGTCGTACTTTTCCCGTTCGTGCCGGTGATGCCTGTGATGGCCAGGCGCTCGGCCGGCTTCTTGTAGAAGTTGGCGCTGAGCCGCGCCAGCGCCCGGCGTCCGTGCGGCACCTGGGCCCAGGCTACGTCCGGGCGGGACTTTTCGGTCGCGGAATCGGTGACGATCGCGACGGCTCCAGCCGCGATCGCCTGGTCGATGAATTTGTTCCCATCACTCGATTCGCCCTGCATGGCGACAAAGGCATCGCCCGGCTTGATGCGTCGCGAGTCATATTCCAGCCCGCCGATGCCGGGGTTGCCGCTTTGCGAAAGCACTTCCGCGCCGTACAGGAGTTCGAGGAAAGTCATTGTTCTGGATTCTAGAGCACCCAGTGTCATCACAAAAACTAAGGTGTCACCCTGAGCGGAGGCGAAGGACCCCTACCTCGAGCACATTGCCGCCGCCAGGGGGTTCTTCGACTCCGCGTGAAGCCCGCAAAACGGGCTTCGCGCTGGGATGACGAATGGTCTTAGCTTCGTAAACCGGTGCTTACCGGCCAAACTTCACCGTCACCTGCGAGCCCGACGCTACGTGCGAGCCGGGCGGGGGCGACTGTTCCCGGGCCAGGCCGCTGCCCACCACATCCAGATCCAGTCCGCTTTCCTGGGCCATCTCGATGGCAGCCCGGACGCTCTTTCCCAAGAACGATGGGACTGCAATTCCGCCCTGCTCCACCTCCAGCACCACCGTGCCGCTTGACTGAAGATGAACCGGAAGCGGCGATGCTCCGGGTTTGTCTTCCGGCCTCGCCGTTTGGTTTTGCTTCGGAACGGCCGGCACCGCCGGCTCGGCCTGGCGCAGGGCTGCCGGCATCACCACGCTGGCAGTGATGTTGGGAGAGGACGCTGCAGAAGCCACCGCCGGTTGGTCGCTCGCATCGGTCGGCGGGATATCGGCTGCATCCAGCGTGTCGCCCAGGCGGTCGGGCGATCCTTCTTCGACATCCTGGTCTTTCACCCGCCGCTCCGCCAGCAGGACCTGGCGGCTCGGCGGCAGCTCGACGTCGTGGGGCGTATGCAGATACTCCAGCACCTGCTGCGTGACTCGCTGGAACACCGGCGCGGAAACTTGTCCGCCCTGATGCAGGCCCACCGCGGAATCCAGAATCACCGCCACCGTAATCGCCGGGTCATTGATCGGAGCGAATCCGGCGAACGACGCCACGTACTTGGTGTGCGAATAAGCATGAGTGGACGGATCAACCTTCTGTGCGGTCCCGGTTTTTCCCGCCGAGCTATAACCCTCGAGAATGGCCTTCTTCCCGGTGCCGTGCAGGACCACGCCCTGCATCATTTGTTTCATCTGCGCTGCGGTCATCGGAGAGATTACCCGGCGCTGCACTCCGGGATGAAACGCCACCATCTGTGGAGTGCCCCGCGGTTCCGTGGTCCCGGCCACAATTCGCGGCGCCACCCAGATACCATCGTTGGCGATGGTTGAGATCATGCCCACCAGCTGCAGCGGAGTCACTCCGATCTCCTGTCCCATGGAGATGGCGCCAATGGATACTTTGGACCAGCGATTCAGCGGCTTGGAAAGACCGCGGGTCTCACCGGGCAGCTCAATGCCCGTGTGCTGCCCGAAACCGAAGGCGCGGATGTACTTGTAAAAACGCTCTTCGCCCAGGCGCAGCGCGATCTTGATCGCGCCCACGTCGCTCGATTCGGCCAGAATGCCGGCCACCGTAAGCAGTCCGTGAGGCTTGCTGTCCCGGATCCGCATCCCATTGATCACGATCGAACCCATCTGGCAGTCAAACACCTCACTGGGATGAGTCAATTTTTCTTCCAGCGCGGCCGCGATGGTGACTACCTTGAAGGTCGATCCCGGCTCGTACACGTCGCTCACGGCGTGGTCTTTTAGTTTTTGCGGTGTGATGTCGCGGGCCAGGTTGGGATTGAAGGTGGGACGATTGGCCAGTGCCAGGATCTCTCCGGTTTTCGGATTTTCCACCACGACCGTGCCCGATTCGGCATGGGTTTCCCGCATCGCGGTTTCCAGTTCGCGTTCCGCGATGTACTGAATTTTTTCGTCGATGGTCAGGACCACGTTTTCGCCGGGGTCAGGCTGCTTCTCCACGCTGCCGAACCATTTGCGGCGGGCATCGACGGAGATCAGCATGCGGCCGGGCTTGCCCCGCAGTTCGTCATCGTCGGCGCGCTCGATTCCGCTCAGGCCTTCGTCGTCCATGCCGACATAACCCAGCACCTGCGCCGCCAGTTCGCGCTTGGGATAGAAGCGTTTGGATTCTTTCTGGAAATAAATGCCGCGCAGATTCATGGACCGGATGCGGTCGGCGATTTCGGCGTCCGCTTTGCGCGCCAGCCAGCAGAAGGTGCGGGCAGCTTTGCATCGGGCCAGCAATTCGCGCGGATCATCCCGGGTGATGCGGGCCACCAGGGAGATGGTGCCGGCCAGGTCGGGAATGTCGGCCGGCACCGCGAATACGGAATCCACTGAAATGGACATGGCCAGTTCGCGGCCGGCGCGATCGTAGATGACTCCACGCTTGGCGGCGACTTCAGTGGTGCGCTGCTGCTGGCGCTGCGCTCTCTGCTCGAAATCGCCGTAACGGAAGATCTGCAGATAAACCAGGCGCAGGCTGATGGCGCCGGCCCAGAGCACCAGGATTGCGCCCAGAAGGTAGAGTCGCTTATTCGCGCTGTTACGGGGTGAGTTCGTTGCCACGGTCCAGGCCCCTCAGACAAACATGGCGGCCCACCATGAGGGAGCCGCCAATCGGACTCTTGTAGCGCCGGCGTCTCGCCGGCTGTCTGGCGGGCGTCCAGCCCGCCAATCGCGCCGACCGGCTGGTGCTGCTTAAGACCCGGCGCAGCCGTGTTTCTCTATCGTGCCGAAACCACCGAGACCGGAGTCACGCTGGCCAGCACCGGCGTTGCGGCGTCCGGCGAAACCGTATCCATGTGCATCACCTGGCCGGCTTGCGGGGATTGCAGTCCCAGCTTCCGCGCTAGCATGTCAATGCGCTCGGGATCGCGTAGCGAGGCTTCTTCCAGGCGCAGAGCGCGATTCACCTCGACCAGGCCGTCGCGTTGTAACCTGAGGGTTTCGATCTTGTAGCCGTACTCAATGGCCTTGAAATGCTGCCAGGCAAAAGTCATCACCAGCAGGAACAGGCAGCCCAGGGCAACTCCAAACTGTTTCATTTCGCGGCTGCGCTGCGGGTCCTCCACCTTCACCAGGCGCGAATTATCGATAGGCTTGGCGAAATAAATTTCGGGAGTTCCCGTCCAGCTGCGTTTACGCCGCACGACCGGAGCTGCGCACTGCGCCGCCGCCATTTATGCCACCCCAGCCAGACTGGTTTCGAATTGCGCAACTTCCTGTTGCGCCACCGCATACCAGTAGGCAAGTTTCTCTTCCTGGGAGCGCGTGTCCAGCAAGAGCCTGTCGGCATGGGCCTCGCTGCGCTCCACCGTGGCAATCAGTTCGTCGATCAGTGTTCCCGTGTACTTTGTTGCTCGAAACATCTGTGGCCTCCGTTCTACCTTCCCATCTCTCCGGGACGGCACCGAAGAAGGTAGAGAGTTGTGTTTCGCCCTTGTTGTGAGAGGCGATGCCGTCCCGGAACTCGCTTTACTAAATTCACCCCGGCGCGCACTCACGTCCGTACCGGGTTCCCGGCAGGTTTTCCGGGTAAACTTCGTAGCGCCGGCGCTACCTAAATTCTTTCCGCCGCTCGCATCTTTGCGCTGCGGGCCCGCGGATTGCGTTCAATCTCTTCTTCCCCTGCGGTCACTGGCTTCTTGGTCAGCAACCTGTAGTGACCCTGCTTCGCGCCTTCGCGGAAGGCATCTTTCACGATGCGGTCCTCCAGCGAGTGGAAACTGATGATCACTATCCTTCCGCCCGGTTTCAGCACCCGCGGGGCCGCCTTCAGCAGCTCCCGCAAGTCGTCCAGTTCATGGTTTACGAAGATTCGGAGAGCTTGAAAGGTCCTAGTCGCGGGATGAATTCTTCTTTCCGCCTGATTCATTGGCCGGGCCGCGGCCGATACCACAGCTGCAAGTTCCGCAGTTGTACGTATTGGCCGCGACCGGACAATGGCTCTGGCGATTCTCCGCGACCTCCTTTCCTCACCGAATTCGTAAATCAGATTGGCGAGTGTGACCTCGTCCGTCTGATTTACCACTTGTTCGGCGGTGGGCCCGGCTTGCGTATTCATTCGCATGTCGAGCGCGCCTTCCGCCTGAAAACTGAAGCCCCGCGACGCTGTGTCCAACTGCAGACTGCTTACGCCGAGATCCGCCAGCAGTCCGTCGGCTGACGCCGCTCCGAACCGCTCTCCGATCTCAGCGAAAGAACCATGCAGAAGAACCACTTCAGGCCAACCCTCCCCCCCGGAAGAAGTCAGCCTGACGCGGGCCTCATCGAGCGCCGCAGGGTCCTTATCGAGCCCAATCAAATGACCCGGTGCGCCGAGGCGTTTTGCGATTTCTAAACTGTGCCCGCCCAGGCCCACCGTGGCGTCGATATACGTCCCGCCGCGCTTGATCGCTAAAAAGTCGATCGCTTCTTTTAAAAGAACCGGGACATGGCCACTCTTGTTTGCACCATGTCCACCCCGCTCGGGGGTGTCTGTTAAACCCTCGTCCACTAGATGCCCAGATCGTCGAGCGTCTTCTCATCCTCAGGTGTGAACGGTTGCTCCTCGATCTCCGCGCGATACCCTTCCAGGTTGCGAACCACGAGATGGCTGAGATTCCCGGTCACCGCAACTTCGCCTTTGAGCTGCGCCGCTTCCCGCAAGAGTTGCGGTAACAGCAGCCGCCCCTGACCATCCATCTCGACCATTTGCCCGTAGTAGTTCACCCGGTCCAGAAACTTTTTCTTCGTAGGATTGAAGGTGGAGAGCCCGGCCAGCTTCTGCTCGATCCGCTCCCATTCCTCGAAGGGATATACTTGGCCAACCTTGCCATCCAGGCTGGTGATGTAGAATTTCTCGTTGTACTTCTCGTCGATCACCCGCTTGAACTCGGCGGGGACTTTGAGCCGTCCCTTTTCGTCCACGCGAGTTGGGTGATTGCCGCGAAACATGTGTTCTGCCCCT